>SKHA01000286.1 GCA_007117185.1 Spirochaeta sp.
CTTCCCGGCCGGGGCGGGATCTTGAGCATCAGCCAGGAGAGTTTTCCCGCTCTGCGGCGCCTGCTCATCGTTCACGAAGGGATGCACGGAGTATTCTATGAGGAGCCGCAGTTTCGCCGTGATGCCCACGACTACTGGGATCGCGAACTGACTCCTCGAGAGCGGGAGTTCTGGCAGTTTTTCTTCTCCTGGATGAGTTACGACCCGGATGATCGCTACCTGATGGTCAACGAGTTCCAGGCGTACGTTCTGCAGCAGCAGGAGTCAGCTGTTAACTGGTATTTCGGGACACAGATCGCCGGCCGCCTTCGCAACGCTGTTCCCGCTCGGGTGGAGTCCATCAATCTCTTCCTGGCTGATTACCCGCGGACATTTGTGGACGCCGCTGCGGCGATGAACCAGGCTCTTTTCGAGGTTTCCGGAATGCGTGGGGGAAACCCCTTCGGGCTTGAGTTGCCGTAAGGCGACCACGTCGCAGATCAAGCATCCCCAGCTCCAGAAGTTGCTCAAGTCCCTCCTGCAGGTCCGCAGACGGCCATTGGGTCATGGTGGCGAAGCCTGGGGTTCGATGCATCCCCCGGCAGCGGTCCTGCCATGACGCAACGCCGCGAAACAACCGGACCCACTCGACCGGGGTATACTCCCCGGGCCGCTGTTGCACGGCGTTGCGGATATGCAACACCGTCTCGGATTCGCCGGGACCCAATCGGGACCCGTCACCCGTGGCGGGATCACAGCGGTCGCATCCGGTACACGACTCCGGTTCAGTGCCCATGGCCCGCAACAGGGGATCCCGTCGGCAACCGCTGCCGAACACCATCTGCTGCACCACCGTCGGGGCGGTTGCCTCGCGGTATCGTCGGGCTTCTCGCGGGTCGGAAAGGACGATTGAAATTGCCTGGTTTCGGTCACGGCCGGCACGGCCGCTTTCCTGAAGAAACGCTTCCGCAGTCTCCGGAAGATACGTGTGGATCACTGTCCGGATATTCGGCTTGTCCACCCCCATACCATAGGCGCATGTGGCGCATAACACCCCGTCGGCACTGCTGAAGAACCGGTTTTCGATACGAACCTTCTCATCCCGTTCCAGTCCGGCGTGGTAGTACAATGCACGATCCATCCCGAGAACCGAGCCGACTCGAGCGGCGTACATCATCGTCTCCGCCCGGGTTCTGCAGAATACTATCGCCGGCAGCTGAACCGAACTGCCTGTTCCTCCGAAAAGCCGGGCAACAGCATGCGGCCTGGACAGGCAGGGGATAACCGAGTAGTGAATGTTCTCACGATCGGGGTTGCCACGAATCAGGTGCGCACCGGAAGGTCCGAAGACAGTCTCCCGGATTCTGCCAAGGACCTTTTCCCCAGCGGTAGCGGTGAACGCCGTAACCAGTGGTACCCCCAGACGGGCAAGGGCGTTGCCCACCTCTAGGTAAACCGGACGAAACGTGTCGCCCCATTCACTGATGCAGTGGGCTTCGTCGATCACAGCGTGGATTATCTGCGCTTCTCTCATCGCATCGAAGACATCCCGGTTCTGCAGCGTCTCCGGGTTGGTGATGACGAAGTCCACCGTGCCGTCCCGCAGCTTCTGCAGCAGCAACCGCCGTGTCCGCGCCGGTTGTCCTCCCTGAAGCTGAACAACTGAGAACCCGCCCTCGCTGATCCGCCGCGCCTGGTCGTTCAGCAAGCTCAATAGTGGATAGATAACCAGGGTGGGACGGGAAAGAAGGGCTGCGGGCAACTGGAAGCAGAGGCTCTTGCCCGCTCCTGTGGGTAGAATGACGATCTGTCGTCCCAGTGTGGCCGCTTCGTCGTGGTGGCTGGTTTCGTCCTGCGCCGCCGCCAGGATGTTTGCGATTACCAGTCGCTGATAGGGAAACAGGTACGTGAGGCCGAAACGTTTTTCCAGCACTTCCTGAACCGGGTCTGGTGGTTGTTCCATACACTATTACGGTCCCGGGCAGCGCTGCAGCTTCCGTTACCGCCGGAGTTCGTCCCGGGCAGTTCTTCAGTGGGATAGCGCCTGCTCCTCTTGCAGGATCTTCAGAAAGCCGGCGATAAACGCCTCCAGCTTGTCTGCGGCGACAACGCCCCGCCACAACGGTGGGCGCCCACCACCTCGGGCGTCCAGGGGCTTCAACAGCTTCTCCCGCAACACCTTCTGGGGAAACGGGCTGGTGTTCTCTCCCTCGCCGAAGACGATGGCCCAGTGGATACTACCGGTATCCCGTCGGGTATTCACCAGCGCCACCCGGGACAGTGGATCTTCCGCGGCAACCTCCACCAGGGCGGTGAACAGATCTTCCGGCTCGTTGTCATACCGTCGGACTCCCGCCGGATCCTCAGGCTGGCGCAGGAGCAGTTCGGCGATACGACGGTTTTGCAGCCGCACCGTTCGATGAAGCTGTTGAACCTCCTCCTGCATCGCTGTCACCCGAAGAGGAACCTGCTCGGGTCGTGTGGAAAACAGCTCGGCCGCAGCAGTGATATTCCGGTGCTTGGTTCCATAATCCGCCAGTGCCCGTTGGCCGATAAGAAACGCCAGACGGAGGTTTCCGCGGATAGACTCCACCCCCACCGTTTTCACCAGTTGCACCTCTGCGGTATCCTCCAGGTGTACCCCGCCGCAGGCGACGATATCGAAGTCCTGAATCTCCACCAGGCGAACGATCCCGGTTCTACCGGTGGGTCGTCGCAGGGAATAGCGGCCCAGCTCCCCGGAATCAATCTGGAACGACCGCACCAGCCGCTTCTCGGCGATGACACGTTGAGCAACCTCTTCCACGCGCTGGATGGCAGTATCGTTGAGGTTTGCCCGGTCCACTTCGATGGTGGTCACCTTTTCGCCTTGATGAACGCTCACCGTATTGGCTCCGGCTTCTTTCATGAGCACTGCCGAGAGGAGATGCTGTCCGGTGTGTTGCTGCATGTATTCCCACCGGTGGGGCCAGTTGATCTCCCCCATAACGGTGTCGCCGACATTAAGGTTCTCGGGAAGGGGGCAGTCAAGATGATGCCGGATCGTCCCGTCGTTATCCCTGGTGATCTCAACCACCGCTACCGCGGCGATGGTGCCGCCATCGGCGGGCTGCCCGCCACCACCGGGGTAGAACGCCGTGGCCTCCAGCGCTACCACCAGACGGTCCGGTGAGATCGCCTGGATGATCGTATCAAACGTGCGAATCATGGGATCGCTATGAAAAAGCTGTTTGGTCATGCCTGAAGATATCAGGAAACAGGCGGTAGAATTACCCCCCCATCTGAGTCATAATAGCCGGGATGAAATATTCCATGAACGACCCCGCTGGCCGCGTCGCCGCGTTCCGGGCAATTCTTGCCCAGCGTATCCTCTTTCTGGACGGCGCTATGGGCACCAGTATTCAGCAGTACCGTCTGGACGATGCCGCCTATCGTGGTGAACGCTTCGCCGATCATCCTGGACAGATGAAGGGCAACAACGACCTGTTGACCATCACTCAGCCACAGATCATCACGGAGATCCACCGCAGCTTTCTGGATGCCGGGGCGGACATCATCGAGACCAACACGTTCAACTCCACGTCCATTTCGCAGGGAGACTATCTGTTAGAGGACCCGCAGTTTGTCCGGGAGCTGAACCGTGAAGGGGCACGCCTTGCCCGTTCCGTGGCTGATGAGTTCACCGCAGCCAACCCTGACAGGCCGCGTTTCGTGGCAGGAATCCTGGGCCCTACCAACAAGACCCTCTCCCTCTCTCCGGACGTGAACGATCCAGCCTACCGTGCGGTCACCTTCGATCAGGTTGCCGCTGACTACCGCAACGCCCTGGAGGGCCTGGTGGAGGGTGGGGCAGATCTGATCATGATCGAGACGGTCTTCGATACTCTAAACGCCAAGGCTGCCGTCCTGGCTATCCGGCAATACAACCGCAGCGTCGCGCAGCCTGTTCCAATCATGATCTCCGGTACGATCACCGATCAGAGTGGTCGCACCCTCTCCGGGCAGACCACAGAGGCGTTCTATTTTTCCCTTCGGCACGCCCGGCCCGTTTCAGTGGGCCTCAACTGCGCCCTTGGCGCGGACCAGCTCAGACAATACGTTCAGGACCTCGGCCGGGTGGCGGAATGCCCGGTTAGCGTCCACCCCAACGCGGGTCTTCCCAACGAGTTCGGCGAGTACGACGACACCCCGGAACACATGGCTGATATCCTCGGGACGATGGCTGCCGACGGGCTGTTGAACATCGTCGGCGGGTGCTGTGGCACAACGCCGGACCACCTGCGGGCGATCGTTGCCGCCTGCGAGAGGCATTCCCCCAGGGTGCTCAGGGAAGATCCCGGTACCATGCGCCTGTCCGGGCTGGAGCCATTGGAGGTCGCCGGGCACACCGGCTTCGTCAATGTGGGGGAGCGGACCAACATCACCGGTTCACGAAAGTTCGCCCGACTGATCCGGGAAGGGTTGCACCAGGAGGCCCTTGAGGTGGCTCGGGAGCAGGTGGAAAACGGTGCCCAGATCATCGACATCAATATGGACGAGGCGATGCTCGACGGCGAAGCGGAAATGACCAGGTTTCTGAACCTGGTAGCGGGCGAGCCCGATGTCTCCCGGGTTCCGATCATGATCGATTCCAGCAAGTTTTCCGTCATTGAAGCGGGGTTGCGTTGTGTTCAGGGCAAGTCGGTGGTCAACTCCATCTCCCTCAAGGAGGGGGAGGAGGCGTTCATTCAACAGGCGCAGACCGTCCTTGACTACGGTGCGGCCACCATCGTCATGGCGTTCGACGAGGACGGCCAGGCCGCCACGGCAGAGCGAAAGCGTCAGATCTGCCAGCGCAGCTACCGCATTCTCACCGAGAAGGTGGGGTTTCCTCCGGAAGATATCGTCTTCGACCCCAACATCTTCGCCATCGGAACGGGAATCGAAGAACACCGGAACTACGCGGTGGACTATATCGAAGCCACCGCCTGGATCCGGGAGAACCTCCCCGGAGCGAAGGTTTCCGGGGGCGTGAGTAACGTCAGCTTCTCCTTCCGGGGTATGGACCGTATTCGTGAGGCGATTCACGCGGTCTTTCTCTATCACGCCGTTCAGGCGGGGATGAGCATGGGTATTGTCAACGCCGGACAGTTGGTGGTCTACGATGATATCCCCGCTGAGCTGAAGGAAGCGGCGGAAGATCTGGTGTTGAATCGCAACGGTGACGCCACCGAGGTGCTCCTTACTCTGGCGGAGCGCTATTCCGGACGAACCGAGGGTCGTACCGAAGATCTTTCCTGGCGGGAGGCCCCTCCAGATCACCGTCTTTCCCACGCGCTGGTCAAGGGAATCACCAACTGGATCGAGGAAGACGTGGAAGAGATGCGCCAGCTCCTGCCGGCGGCGCTGCACGTCATCGAAGGTCCCCTTATGGACGGCATGAACATCGTCGGTGACCTCTTCGGATCCGGTAAAATGTTTCTGCCCCAGGTGGTCAAGAGCGCTCGGGTGATGAAACAGGCCGTTGCCTACCTTACGCCCTTCATCGAGCGGGAAAAGGCCGCTTCAGGGGATGTTTCTGCCAAAGGAAAGATCCTGCTGGCTACAGTCAAGGGCGACGTTCACGACATCGGCAAGAACATCGTCGGGGTGGTTCTGGCAAGCAACAACTACGATATTGTCGACCTGGGGGTGATGGTTCCCGCTGAAGACATTCTTCGTACCGCCCGGGAGGTGAAAGCGGATATCATCGGACTTTCCGGCCTGATTACCCCCAGCCTTGACGAGATGGTCTTTGTTGCCAGTGAGATGGAGCGGCAGGGGTTTTCACTGCCTCTCCTTATTGGCGGAGCTACCACCAGCAAGATCCACACCGCTGTCAAGATTGCTCCGGCGTACAGCCAGCCGGTAGTTCACGTGAAGGACGCGTCTCTGGCGGTGGGGGTGGTGAAGCGGCTGCTGGATCAGCAGGACCGCTCCGTTTTTGCCGAAGAGATCGCCCGGGACCACGAAAAAACCCGTCAGAAGCGGATGCAGGATACCCGGGACCGGGAGTACCTGACCATCGAGCAGGCCAGGGAGCACCGTTTCAAACCTGACTTTACGACCCCCCCGCCGGTGCCGAAGATGCTGGGAGTCAAGCACTTCAGGAACTATCCCATCGACGTGCTGGCGGAGTACATCGACTGGACGTTTTTTTTCATCGCCTGGCAGATGCAGGGCAAATTCCCTGCCATCCTGGATGACCCTCTCTACGGGGAGGAAGCCCGCTCCCTCTACAACGACGCCCGGACGATGCTCAAGGATATGATCACCTCCTCGGCGATTGAGGCGCGGGGAGCGATCTTTCTGTATCCCGCAGCACGGTTGCCTGATGACACCATCGAGATCTACACCGATGAAACCCGCACCGAGCTTGCCGGAGCGTGGCATACCCTGCGGCAGCAGAAGAAGAAGGAGAAGCTGGACTACTATCTCTCCCTGTCGGACTTTATCGCCGAAAAAGGCTCAGGTGTGAGTGACTACATCGGCGGCTTCTGCACCAACGCCGGTTTTGGCATCGAGGAGTACGCTGCGCAATACCTGGCGCAGGGCGACGACTACCGCAACATTCTGGCAAAGATCCTGGCAGATCGATTGGCAGAGGCATTTGCGGAGCGTTTGCATGAAGAGGTAAGGACTACCTGGTGGGGGTACGCGCCCAGGGAAAAACTGCAGACGGAACAGCTGTTCGCGCTGCGCTATCAGGGAATCCGTCCTGCCCCGGGATATCCTCCCTGCCCGGACCATCACGACAAGGAAGCGCTCTTTCATATGCTCCGGGCGGACGAGCTGGAGATGACCCTGACCGAAAGCTACATGATGCTTCCCGGGGCGGCCACCAGCGGCTACTATTTCGCCCACCCTCAGAGTCACTACTTTGGTGTCGGCAAGTTGCAACCGGATCAGGTCAGGGATTGGGCCAGGCGCAAGGGAGTTGATCTCCCGCAGGCGGAAAAGTGGCTGCAGCCGGTTCTCGCCTACGATCCTTAAGGTAGCGATCAGTCGAAAGCGGTCTTGATCTGTTGATACAGAGTGATCAGAGGCAGGGGCTGGCAGTGAACTCGGCGGCACGGCGGGTCTCCGGTGATGCCGTCGTTGAGGTTTTGATCACCGATCTTGAACCGGAGCTGCTCTGGTGGTACCGACCCTTCCATCACCATAGCCCAGGTGTCGAAGGTGTCCACGGTGCGGCGCAACGCCCGGTGGAACAACGCTGGAAACGTTTCGTTGCTGCTGCGGCTGGGGTCGCAGGGGTGGCTCCATGGCCGCCGTTCAAGATTCAACGCGTCCACCATCAACAGTTCCTCCGGTGGGTGTACCAGAGCGAGCCACCGCGGATTGATCTCCCCGCGGCGTTCAAGGCTTCGACCCTCGACAAAGTAATCCATCCCCGGCGATTCTGAAAAACGGTAGTAGCCCAGGCTGTCATAGAGGGCGTTTGCCAGACGGCGCTCCAGCATCCCATCGTCCCGGGAGCTCCACAAAGCGCTGCGAATCGCCCGAACGATGTGTCGGCGCAGGGGAAGGAGCTCCTCACGCACTGAAGCAATACGTCTGACGAATCCGTACTCCCCAACAGAGAGGTTGCGAAGGTGGCGCAGCAGCTGCACGTCAATGATCCGCTCCAGAAATGCGTGCATCCACGGCCTGTCGGAGTGCCGGTCGGGAGCGTTGCGCCACCCGGCGTGGTAGTTGATATACGGGTGACAGAGACGGTCCATCCACACGTGACTGAGATATCCCAGAGCAAACGCTGCAACTTCGTCGCGTTCCGGCGGAGGCATCTCTCCACGGCTCTGCAGGGCAAGGTCCACCAGGACGTCGGCGTTTCCCTTGCGGTGCAGGATCGCCCCATAGCGGAAACCGCGGGGCTTCCGCCGATGATTGTGAAGAAAGATATCCGGTCCCTGGGCGCCCAGAACAGCGATCTTCCTCAGGACAGGATCGGCGGAAATATTCCGTCGCAACGCCTTCCCGGAGAACCCTCCTGTGTTGTCGATACTCTCTTCCACAAGGAGCGCATGACTAATGTGACTGGGCATCTAACGCTACAGGATCGATTTCATCGGCCTTTCCCGCAAGGGTTGCATCGATGTGCTGGCGATACCGCTGCGCCGCAGGGGCGCTCAAGGCCCCGGTGTAGAACTCGCAATGGAACGTCTGTCCAGGGTCAAGGGTTCGGATATTGCCCTTCTGTTTCTCCGCGGTGTAGCCGTCCGGCTCAGCTGTGGCAGGAAGAATCAGCCCCAGACCGTCCTGGTCCGGGGTTCTGCAGATCCAACGGACGGCGTGGCTCAGTTCAGTCGGGCGATAGGTGATTATGTCCGCTTCACCGGTGGGCAGCACCTGCGCGCTGTGACAGAAGCCGGCGGTATCGGCGAGCATGTCAAGCAGCAGGACCGCTTCCGGGTCAAAGGGCAGCCCGGGGTCCATCCTATTGTGCCGTTGCGGCTCTTTGGCAAGGGTGGCAAGAAACGCACGGTACTCATCGCTGACTTTCAGGTGGGAAGGAATGCTGCCCCGCAACCGTACGTGGTCAGTGTCACACATCGCAGTGTACTGCAGTTCGCTGTGATCCACCGGGCGGAAGTTGGCGTGGGCCAGGTACATGAACTCCATGGCCCGCCCACTGAGGTTCTGCGCCTCAAAGATCACCCTGAGAATACCCGACCGGGGATACATGCGCACTTCCGGAGCGGCGCGATAATGGGATCCAAAGGCATGCGCATACTCCCACGTCCCGTTGACTCCGATGTATCTGCCGTGTTCATCTTCGTCGCTTATCAGGGATGCCGTATCGTACGGAGCGTTTGGCAGTTCACCGTGGAGCGGATGGCTATCCTCCGGTCCCGGGCCACCCATCGCGGTGAAGCCGCAGTGCAGCAGAAAGCCGCCATAGGTCTGAAGATACGGTACCCCAGGCAATGGCTGCGAGAACATCGACTTCATCGTCTGTCGACGCTTGAACATGGAAAGATCCCAGATCTGCTGCCCCTGAAAGGGTAGCACCGTCATCTCGCCAACACTACTGTGGATGCGCAAAGCCTCCACACCGGAGGGGAAGCGAAATGTAATGACCTGAAACTCATCAATCCGCACCAGTTCCCGTTCATAGGGATAAAAGAGTTCTTTATCGAGGGGAATACGTACCATCTTTCCATTATAATCTGATTGGCAACCGTTGCGATAGTGACCGATGTCAGCGTATTATCGTACATCATGATCGTCTTTACCGGTGAAGCGTTGATAGATTTCATCCCCGTACGGGACTCCAGTGGGCACCGAGCGTATCAGCCTGCACCGGGCGGGTCGGTGTACAACACCTCTATTGCCTCCGCCCGCCTGGATGTTCCGACGGCATTTTTCGGCGGGATCTCCCGGGATTTCTTCGGGGATCGCCTGGCGGTCAACCTTGAAGAAAACGGGGTATCTTCCGGGATGGTGCAGCGGTTTGACGCACCGTCCACCCTCGCATTCGTCGATAAAACGCCCAGCGGTGAAGCTCGCTACGCATTTTTCGCCACCCATGCCGCCGACCGGCAATTGCGTGTAAAGGATATTCCCGCTCTCAACGATGATGTGGCGGCGCTGGCGTTCGGTTCCATCGCGCTGATCGGTGATCCTGCGGGAGCCACCATTCTCTCTCTGATCGAGAAGGAACACGTGTCGGGCAAGCGGGTTATATCCTTCGACCCCAATATCCGCGAGAGTCTCATTACTGACAGTAGTGGCTATCGACAGCGGGTTGAGCGGGGGATCGCGGCGGCCACAATTCTGAAAATCAGCGATGAGGATCTCAGGTGGATCAGCGGTACCGATGACATTGCTACTGCCGCACAGGCGTTGCTTCAGAAAGGCCCGGCGCTGGTGGTGGTTACTGCCGGCAGCAACGGGTCAACCGGGTTTTTTGGGGACCAGAGTTGTTCCACCCCGGCAGAACGTACCACTGTGGTGGACACGATCGGTGCGGGTGATTCCTTTCACGCGGCAATTCTGGCGTGGCTCCACCACTCGCGACGCCTCTCCCGGGAAAGCATCGCCTCCCTTACGGTTGCCGAGGTGCAGGCGATGCTGCGCTTTGCAAGCGCTGTAGCGGCAAAAACATGCGGCCGTGCCGGAGCGGACCCGCCGCGACTTTCTGAAGTACAAACCCGCTTTCGGTCATGGGGGTGACATGAGAACCTGCAGGAGCGAGCGCAAAACCAAAGAGACCGACATCGTCGCGTCGGTTGTTTTTTCCGATAGTTTTCCGGCTGTCCCGGCAGAACGGACCATCGCCATTGCAACGGGTGTACCGTTTTTCGACCATATGCTGCACGCGTTCTTTTTCCACGGAGGGTTCGAGGTGGAGTTGACGTGCCAGGGTGACACCGAGGTGGATGACCATCATTCCGTTGAGGATGTGGGGATTGTCCTTGGGGGCCTCTTTCGGCAGGTTGTCGCCGACCACGGACCTGTGTCTCGCTTTGGTCACGCTGTCATTCCCATGGACGACTCGCTGGGTGAGGCGGTTGTTGATGTGTGCGGTCGCAGTTATCTGGTGTGGGATGTCTCCTTTCCACAACCTCGGGCAGGAAACTTTGATCTCGCCCTGATTCGTGAGTTCTACACCGCTTTCGCCAGTGAAGCAAAAATCAATCTCCATATCCTGGGCCGATACGGCAGCAACGGACATCACCTCGCAGAGGCTTTGTTCAAGGCTGCGGGACGGGCTCTGGGAGGCGCGTATCGACCGGCTTCTGCGGTGCTCTCAACCAAGGGAACCCTCTAACCGAGTTTCCAGATGGTCTACCGTCTTCATCTGAAGCGCGATGCTTCCGGGTGTCCCGCCCTGGTTCTGGGGTGGTGGTGGCGGGTCGTTTTTGCCGTTCCCGGATTGTTCATTCTTGGTATCGGACTCAGTATTGGGGGTCTGGGGTTTCCCGGATGGGTTTTGTCGGCGGCCAGTCTGGCTGCGGCGATCTACCATGAGTCGTGGTGCTTTGACTCCAGTCTTGGAGTTCCTACCGTGGTCAGCGAAGTTGGTCTGATCGTTCCAGCAGCGCTGCGGCGCATACGACGCTATTCACGATCAGAGTTTCACCGGGTAGTGGTACGAACCAGATCACAGTTTGGAACGGGAGAATCACTGTATCGCCGGACGTCACTCCCGGCAATGGTTCAGCGGGGTTTCGTCCAGCTCTGCCTGGAGTCAGATAACCCCGATGTCCAGCGACTTATCATCCAAACGGAGTCACTGCGCAACGGGAGTGGCCTCAATGCGCTTGCCCTGGAACTTGCCGATGCTCTGGACCTGCCGCTGGAGCACCGGGAAAGTTCATGACTCCGGCTCCTCCGCGGTGTCGTTGACCAGGTAACACGCCACGAAGTGGCCGTCAGCGGTCTCTGTCAGCGCGGGAGGTGCCTCCCGGCATTTGTCCATTACAAAGGGACAACGCCCGGAAAAGATGCACCCCCTGGGCGGATTGACCGGGCTGGGGACGTCCCCTTCAAGGATGATCCGCTCCCGCTTGGCGTCAACCTTGGGAATGGGAATCGCCGAGAGCAACGCCTGGGTATAGGGATGCTGTGGGTTTGTAAAGATGTTGTGATACGAGGTGATCTCGACGATCTTGCCCAGGTACATCACCGCGACGCGATCACTGATGTGTCGCACCACGCTCAGATCGTGAGAGATGAACACGTAGGTCAGCTTGAGACGATCCTGCAGGTCCTGAATAAGGTTCAGAATCTGCGCCTGGATGGAAACATCAAGAGCCGAGACCGGTTCGTCACAGACGATGAACTTGGGGTCCAGAGCCAGTGCCCTGGCGACACCGACGCGCTGACGCCGCCCGCCATCCAGCTCGTGAGGGAAGCTGTTGGTCAGCTTGGTGCTGAGCCCCACCAGTTTCATGAGCTCCTGAACCCGCTCCAGTTGCTCGTTGCGACTGTAGAGCTTGAAGATCTCAAAGGGCTCCCGAATAATCTCGGAGATGCTCATCCTGGGATCCAGAGAGGCAAAGGGATCCTGAAAGATGATCTGGGCATCCCGGCGAAACGCCCGCACCCTGTCTGGACGAAAAGCGGTGATGTCTTCCCCTTCAAAGATCACTTCTCCCGCAGTGGGTTCCACCAGACGCAGGATGGCCCTCCCGGTGGTAGACTTGCCACAACCGCTTTCTCCCACGATTCCCAGGGTTTCACCCTGTTTGACCTCAAAAGAGACGTTGTTCACCGCTTTGAGCAGCCCCTGCTTGGTGTTGAAAAACTTCTTGAGGTTCCTGACTTCCAGAAGGGGCGTGGTTGTATTCTGGTCCATGTTCTATTCCTTTTTCGCCTCAACGAGACCCTCGTAAATCATGCAGTGGACGTTATGCCCCTCCTCAACGGGTACCATCGTTGGCGTGCGCTGCGAGCAGATCTCAGCCGCCATGGGGCAGCGGGGATGAAAGCGACACCCGCTGGGCAACTCCGTTGGATCCGGCATGATCCCCGTGATGGGGCTGAGCCGGGTGACCTCCTCGTCCAGACTGGGTATCGAGCCGAACAGGCCCTGAGTGTAGGGATGCCGGGGTTCGGTGAACAGGCGGCGCGTATCTGAGGTCTCCACCACCGTTCCGGCGTACATGATCGCCACCGTGTCGCACACCTCCGCAACTACACCCAGATCATGGGTAATGAGGATCATCGACGTACCGAACTCGCTGCGCAATCGACGCATCAGATCCAGTACCTGCGCTTGAATGGTTACGTCCAGAGCGGTGGTGGGCTCGTCTGCGATCAGGAGAGAAGGGTTGCACGAAAGAGCGATGGCGATCCCAACTCGCTGACGCATTCCGCCGGAAAACTCGTGAGGATAGTCGCCGGCACGTCCCTCGGGTATGCCGACAAGTTTCAGCATGTCCCGTGCCTGCCGCTCCGCCTGTTTGCTGGTCAGTTTCTGGTGAAGCATTACCGCTTCTTCGATCTGAAACCCCACCGTGAGAACGGGGTTGAGGGATGTCATCGGGTCCTGAAAGATCATGGAGATCTGGTTGCCCCGGACTGTTCTCATTTCCTCGTTCTTCTTCTTCAGGAGGTTTTCCCCGTTGAACCAGATCTCTCCGGACTCAACCGTCCCGGGGGGGTTGGGTACCAGTTGCATCACCGCCAGCGCTGTGGTTGTCTTTCCGGCTCCGGTTTCCCCGACCAGCCCCAGGGTCTCTCCCTTTTTCAGAGTCAGGTTGAGATTGTCCACAGCCAGGACCAGTCCCTCTTCAGTCTGGTAGGTCACCCGAAGGTCACGGATATCCAGTAACGTTTCGCTCATTCGTTATCTCCCGGTGTCATTGCTTGAGTCGTGGGTCTAGGGCATCCCGGAGTCCGTCACCGAGAAGGTTGAGGGCAAAAATCGTAATCATGATCGCGATTCCCGGAAAGGTTGCAACGTGAGGCGCCCGGCGAATCAGGTGCCGCCCTGAAGAGAGCATTGCTCCCCACTCCGGCGTGGGAGGCTCGATTCCCAATCCGATGAAGCTGAGCCCTGCCGCCGACAGGATCGCGATAGCGACTCCCAGAGTCCCCTGCACGATGATTGGTGCCAGCGAGTTGGGAAGAATGTGCTTGATGATGATCCGGCTGTCCCGGGCCCCTACCGCACGTGCCGCTTCGACGAACTCCTGTTCTTTGATGGATATGACCGATGCCTTGACGATGCGTGCGTAGACCGGAATGGTGGCGATTCCCACTGCAATCATCACGTTGATCAGCCCACCCCCGAAAGCGGAGACGATCGCTATCGCCAGAAGGATAGAGGGGATCGCCAGCAGGACGTCCATAAAACGCATCACCACGTTATCCAGGTTCCCCCCGTAGTAGCCCGCAAGAGCGCCGAGGGTACCTCCGACGATCAGGGAAATGCTCACCGCCACGAAGCCGACCTGTAGAGAGACCCGGGCTCCAAAGATGATACGTGAGAGAATGTCCCGGCCAAGGTCGTCCGTTCCCAACAGATGCTCCCGGCTTGGCGGGTCAGCAACACGCATCAGGTTCTGGGTGCGATAGTCATAGGGAGCGATGACCTCCGCAAAGATCGCGGTAAAGAAGATAATCAGGATGATTACCAGACCCAGCATGGCCATGCGGTTGCGCCGCAGTCGTCGCCACACTTCCGCCCATTGGGATCGGCTTTTTCGGGTGTTCGGTGCCTGCTCTCCGGTAGGAGCAACCATATTGTCTGCTTCGGTTTTCATGTGTCGTACCTCATGGGAAGTGCCCTATTTGTACTGTGCTTTGATGCGTGGATCGATGTACGCGTACAGGATGTCTACCAGAAGGTTGACGATGCTGAAGGTGAGTGCCAGCAGGAGCACCCCTCCCTGGACAACGGTATAGTCGCGCTGCCGGATCGCATCCACCATCAGACGGCCCACACCAGGCCAGGAGAAGATTGTCTCGGTCAGAACTGCGCCACCCAGGAGGTAGCCGAACTGAAGTCCAATTACGGTGACAATGGGAATCAGCGCATTCTTTAACGCGTGACGATTGATGACCACCCGCTCACTGAGACCTTTGGCGCGAGCGGTACGGATGTAATCCTGCCGTACCACCTCAAGCATGCTGGAACGGGTCATACGGGTAATGGTGGCAGCGGAACTGGTGCCGATTGTCAGCGCCGGCATAATTAAGTGCCGAAAGGTTCCATACCCACTGGAGGGAAACCAGCGCAGGACGATGGAAAAGAGCAGTACCATCATAATGCCCTGCCAGAAGTTCGGCATTGATACTCCAATGAGAGCCAGTACCATCGAGAAACCATCAAAGAGGGAATACTGTTTTGTTGCCGAGATAATGCCTATGGGTATCCCCATCAGGACCGCCACAAGAACACCGGCAGCCGCCAGCTGAAGTGTAGCGGGGAAACGTGCCCACAGCTCCTGAGCGGCAGGTCTCCGGGTTGTCAGGGATCTACCCAGGTCGCCCCGTAACGCGTTGAAGATGAACCGGCCAAACTGCACAAGGTATGGGTCATCAAGCCCCATCTGTGTCCGCAGCGCCTGAACCTCCGCTTCCGGAGCCCGTTCTCCCAGGAGGATCTTTGCCGGATCTCCGGGTGTGAAGAACATGATGGTGAACACCACAAAGGATACACCGAACATGACCGGGATAAGCAGCAGCAGTCGCCGCAAAATGTACTTGTGCATTGAGCCTCACCTTCTTGATGGATATGTGCCGGAGAATGTCGTGACCCCCAGAGGGTCCGCAATATTCTCCCGGACATGTCCTGCAAAAATCGCCGCCTCCCCAGGGAGGCGGCGTAACAGTCAGATCAGGTCAACGGTTGCGAACACCGAAGAGCACGTGGTGACCAGCTGCGTGGGGCGTGAACCCGTCAACATAGTCACGGGTGGCGGCCAGGTCGTCGCGGAATGCGAGGAAGACCCAGGGAGCCTGCTCGAAGACGATCTCCTGGGCCCGCATGTACGCGCGCTCACGGGCTGCGGGGTCCGGATTGGTCTTTCCCTCGTCCAGGAGGCGGTCAACTTCGGGGTTGCCCCAGAACGTCCGGTTTCCGGCGTCGCCAAACTCTTCGGAGTGGAAGAGGGAGTACATGCCGTAGTCGGCATCACCGGTTACAGCAACCCAGCCGAGCATGAACATGTCGTGTTCACCCCGGGCGGTGCGGTCCAGGTACGGTGCCCATTCCACAATTTCGATGCGGGCGTCGATTCCAACAGCACGGAGCTGCTCCTGGAAGATCTCGGCGTACATGATGCGGATGGGGTTGTCATTGGTCCAGATGGAGGTGGAGAACCCGTTGGGGTAGCCTGCTTCGGCAAGAAGTCGGCGTGCCGCGGCGGGGTCGTACCCGTAGCCGGGAAGTGTGGTGTTGGCAAACTGCACAGTGGGTGCCAGCGGGCCGCGAGCAGTGGTAGCAAATCCCTGGAACGCCACGTTGGTGGCGGCCTCAACGTCCAGGGCCAGGTTTACTGCCTGACGAACGCGAACGTCGTCGAAGGGTTCCTTCTGAGCGTTGAAGCCCATGTAGAACGTGGTCAGCCCCTGGGTCTGAAAGCTCACCACACCGGGGAGGGTGGCAACGTCGGCGAAGTCATTGGGACCCACGTCGTAGATCAGGTCCACTTCAGCGGTCGCAAGGGCGATAGCGCGCTGGGTGTCTTCGGTGATGATCCGGAAGATGACTCGCTCGCTTGCGGCGGGGCCACGGAAGTGATTGTCATAACGACGAACAGTGACGGAGTCACCTGAGCGCCACTCAACAAACTCGAACGGGCCGGTTCCTACGGGGTTGCGGGCGTACTCTTCTCCACCGGCTTCAACGGCGCGTCGGTTCAGGATCGCCGTGGCAGGGTGGGCAAGGTGGGTAACGAACGGTCCGAAGGGGAACTGCAGGTGCATCTTGAACCGGTGGTTGTCGATAATCTCGACGCGGTCAAGAGCGGCAACAAGGAACGCTGCCGGTGCGTTGATCTCACGCATCCGCTGAAAGGTAAACTGCACATCAGCTGAGGTCAGTTCGTCGCCGTTGTGAAAGCGAACCCCCCTGCGAAGGGTGAACTCGAACTCGGTGGGGCTGATGACGTTGTAGCTCTCAACCAGTCCGTTGGTGGTAACTTCCAGGTCCTCGGTCTGGTACATGAGCGTATCGTAGATCTGCTTCATCACCCGTGCCGAAGGCTGGTCGTTGGTGCGCTGGGGGTCCAGTGAGCGGGGCTCGCCGGGCATTCCCACCACCAGGGTGCCTACGTTTGCGCCTTTGCCGGTCTGCACTTCCTGGTGTCCGGCAGAGACGAACAGTAGCGCCGCTGCTGCCACCAGGGCAACGAGCATTGTGCTTTTCAGAATCGTTCTCATAAAAAACTCCTTTTGATGTTGTGACATCAGTTTTAAGGTTTTGATCATACGTTCTCTTATTCACCGGGTCAAGGGAAAATGAACGAGGTTCCGGCGTGACCACAAGAGAAATGAGCAACACAGCTTGTGATGGGTTCGCCGGGAAAAAGGGTTTGAAAAGGGAAAAATCTGCGGCAGAGAGGACTTGAACCTCCACGAGCTTGCGCCCACCAGCCCCTCAAGCTGGCGCGTCTACCAGTTCCGCCACTGCCGCGATTGGGACGCAAGCTATCACGCCGCCCGAATACGTGTCAAGTATTTCCGGAGATCCCCAGGGCCTGCTCCAGCTGGGTTACCCGGGTCCGAAACACCTCCATCGCCTCCCGGATCGGCTGCGGAGAGGTCATGTCCACGCCGGCGAGGCGGAGTGACTCAATCGGATAACGGGACCCGCCGGAGCGCAGGAAGCGGAAGTACGCCTCCCGTTCGGCGTCCCCTCCCTCAAGAACCCGTCGGGAGAGGGAGATCGCCGCGCTGATCCCGGTGGAGTACTTGTACACATAGAACGCACGATAAAAGTGGGGAATCCTGAGTCCTTCAAGATCGAGCAGCTCCGGCAGGGCAACGGCGTCGCCGAAGTAGGCTTCCAGCAGAGACCGATAGGTGCTGCGGAACCAGTCTACCGTCAGGGCGTCTCCCCCCTCTACGTGAGCATGAACCAGCCGCTCGAACTCGGCGAACATCGTCTGTCGGAAGAGGGTGCCCACCATATCGTCGATATGTTTGCTGATCAGATAGGTTCGCATCGGCCCGTCGGCGTTCTGCTGCAGCAGGTGGTGAACCAGCAGCTGCTCGTTGAAGGTACTGGCCACCTCGGCCTCGAAGATGGTGTAGCTGTAGTGCTGGAAGGGGTTGCTGCGGGTGGAATACCACGAATGCATGCTGTGGCCAGCCTCGTGAGTCAGGGTGAACATGTCCCGCAGGGAGTCATCCTTGTAGTTCATCAGGATGTACGGATCGCCGTAAAAGCTACCCGCAGAAAAGGCCCCCGAGCGTTTTCCGCGGTTTTCGTAGCGGTCTACCCAGCGTCCGAGCAGACCGCTGCGCAGGGTGCCGGTATACTCACTCCCCAGCGGTGCCAGCGAGGTGATGACCGTTTCGACTGCCTCGGTGTAGGGGTTGTTCACGGTGATCTCCGGAACCAGGGCCACCTTGGTATCCCAGATTGCCTGATCCTCCAGCCCCAGTACCCCCGCACGGACCCGGTAGTACCGGTGGAGCAGGGGGAGATGTTCCCGGATCGTCCCGATCAGGTTGTCGTAGACCCCCACCGGAACGTCGTCTATGAAGAGGGATGCTTCCAGGGCGGATGGGTAGGATCGGATGCGCGAACGGTAGATATCCAGCTGGACACTGCCGCTGTACAGGCTGGCCAGGGTGTTTTTGTGTTGATCGAAGTGCTGGAAGAACTGCTCGAAGGTTCGCTGCCGAACGCCGCGGTCAGGGTGCTCCAGCAGGCTGCTGAAGGAGGACTGACTGAGGGGGCGGGGACCCTCCGGAGTCTCTACCGTACCGAAGTCCATGTCCACGTCCACCAGGGCGCCGAAGGTCCGGGATGCGGTCTGGTTGGCTTCGTCCTGCATCGACAGAAGACGCTCTTCCGGCTGGGAAAGGGTGTGAGGCCGAAAGCGGAGCACCTTGTTCAGGGCGATCCGGTAGTCCGCCAGGCGCGGGTCCTCCAGCCAGCTCCCGATTGTCGCTGCCGGGATCTGCTGCAGCTCCGGTGAGAAGAAGCTGCCTGCGGTGCCGGTGCGGGACGCCACCTGCATGTACCGTCCGTATCGACCCTGGTTGGAGCTGTCTCCAGCATCTTCAGACTGCCGGAGCATAGCGTAGTAACCGAGACGCTCCTGAAGTTGCTCTACCTGATCCCACAGGTTCAGAAAGGCGGAGAAGCGCTCCAGTGATTCTGCCAGAGTACCCTGGAACTCCCGGACCGGGGCCTCCATCTGGGCCAGTCGGGCAAGATCCGCTTCCCACGCCTCCTCAGAGGGGTACAGTGCGGAAAGATCCCAGGTGTGTTCTTCAGGAACCTCGTTTCGTAACGGTATTGAACTCATGGGCCTCAAAATAGGAGCAGCGGTGTCCCTCAGTCAAGGGACACCGCTGCGGCGGCAGTCAGCGCAGCTACTGCCTGTGCGCGATGGGACACGCGGTCCTTCACATTTTGGGACATCTGGGAGACGGTGCACCGGAACTCCTCCATCCAGAACAGCGGGTCGTACCCGAACCCGGTACCTCCCTCCACCGGGGCGTCGGTGATCGTCCCGTGCCAGGTTGCCTGGACCTGTGTGTAGCGTTCGCTGTCTACCCACAACACGGCGTTGCAGACATAGTGGGCGCCCCGGTCGGCAGCTCCGGTGAGCTCACGCAAAAGAAGGGCGTTCCTGCCGCTGTCGGTCAGCGGCTCTCTCCCCGCCTCGTTGCCGTAACGGGCGGAGAAGACACCCGGACGATTTCCAAGGGCATGTACGCACACGCCGGAATCATCAGCCAGGATCGGCGGTAGCTGTTGAGGAAACGCCTTGGTCATCATTTCCGAGACCTGCGCGCCGGTGTGGTCGCTGGTTACGCCGGGAAGAACGTCGCCACGGATCAGCGACCCCAGAGCCCGGGCCTTCTGCATCGCGTTGGCACCAAAGGTATCACCGTCTTCAACGGTGTCGAAAGAGAAGCCCAGATCCGCCGGTTGGCGTATCACCCAGGAGGAATTCAGCTGCTTCAGAATCCCTTCCATCTCACGGCGCTTATGGGCGTTGTTTGTCGCCAGTAATATCGTCATGCCCCGGAAGGTACCGCCCCGGGGGGCAGGTTTTCAAGAGCCCTGTTGAGATGATGCAGCGAACTGTCCACCGACCCCTTGGGGACTCCCAGAAGGGTTGCTACCTCCCGGGAGGTAAGGTGGTAGGTCTGTCGGCTGAGTTGTTCCACCTGGGACAGCCACAAGCGTCGATGATTCCGGTACCGCTTTTCACAGTATTCCCGATCCTCGTCGCTCTCGGCGTTGCACATTCTCAACGACCACACTGACATTCTGTTGTAGTGATGGTTTCGCCGCTCCCGCAGATGTGTTCGCCGCTGGGAGCGATCCTGACGGTGGTGCAGGGAGTACGCGATTACCGCGTCCACCCACCGCCGGGGAAGGTCCAGAATCTGCGAATACCGACGACAATCCTCCGGGGAGAGAACGGGAATATTCCGGCAGAACGCGTACATCAGCTGACGTCGCAACCGATCTGCGGTTTTGCCGCGTATCAGATGCTGCACTTCCGGGTGGTAGACGCCGTAGACCGGTTCAGGATGTTCTTCCACCAGGAGGCAATCATCGGTGGGTTCCATTTCCGGGTCCAGGAAGAGGAAGCGCTGGGTGTGGCGGGTCTGTGTGCGGATGTAGCTCCGGGATGCGTGACGAACGCAGGTTCCCAGGTAGGCGTCGAATGAAGCGCCCCGTTCCTGGTAGGTCTGGATCAGTTTCTCCATGCGGAGATACAGAATGGAAATAATGTCCCACCGCTGGTCCGGTGCCAGACGGGGGTTCTGCCTGAGTATGGAATCCATGAAGGAAACCGCTTCTTCCACGAAGTGGGCCCAGGTGATGGTTCCTTCCTGATACTGTTGCAGCGTCACAGCCATGGTCATGTGTGTTTCCCCTTTCGGGGAAGGCAGAGCAAGATGCGTGCCCACTGTCTTTTGACGATCAGGAAGAGATAGAGCTGTTACGTTTGGTGACAATCAGTCAGGAGGGAATCGCCAGCAACGTTGCCCGGAGCGCCGGGAGGGCGGTTTGCAGGTCTTTACGGATAAACGCCCCTGCGGCTTTCTGGTGGCCCCCGCCGCCAAAGGTTGCCGCCACACGGGATACGTCGATCTCGTCAACTGCTCGAAAGCTGATGGAACAGCCGTCTTCTTTTTCACGGAGCACTGCAATCGCTCGAACGCCCGCGATGGTCAGCATCAGGTGATGCAGCGCGTCGGAATCCCGGCGCTGTCCGAACTCACGCTCGTCTGCCAGGCTCTGCCAGGTAAGGAGAATCGATCCCCCCTGGAGCGCTTCGATCCGACCGAGCATCCGCGACAGCAGGCGGCGGCTCTCCAGCGAGCGGCCGGAGGCTACCTTTCGGTCGGTCAGGCGTGGAGAGGCTCCCGCCCGGGACAGGGCGGCGGCAACGAGAAATGCTTCATCCTGTCCCTCCGA
>SKHA01000056.1 GCA_007117185.1 Spirochaeta sp.
GGGATGGTCAGCGGGCGGACCCGTCCGTACCCCCAGATCATCCGGCCGGCGCTGCAGACCATCGGCACCGCCCCGGGGACGGAGCACGTCTCGGGGTTGTATGTGGTGAACACCCGGCAGGGGCTCTACTTCTTCGCCGATACCACGGTGAACCTGGACCCGGATGAGGAAGCTCTGCTGGATATCATCGCCCTGACGGTGAAGCGGGTCAGGAGTTTTGAGGTTGAGCCGGTGGTGGCGCTGCTGTCCTACTCCAACTTCGGCAGCGCCCCGGGGGAAGAGCCGGAGCGGATGGCCCGGGTTGCCCGAAGGGCTCGGGAGGTGTTTCCTGACCTGAAGATCGACGGGGAGATCCAGGCCAACGTGGCGCTGGACCCGGAGCTGCTGCAGGAGCTGTACCCCTTCAGCCACCTGGCGGGGCACAGGGTAAATACCCTGATCTTCCCCAACCTGGCGGCGGGCAACATCGCCCACAAACTGATGGGCTCCATCGGCGCCGGGGAGCTGGTGGGCCCCATCCTCACCGGGATGGCCCGGCCGGTGCACGTGCTGCAGATGGGCGCCTCCGCCCGGGAGATCCTGCACATGACGGCGATTGCCGTGACCGACGCCCAGGCGCGGGGGGAAAAAAACGCCCGGTAGCACGAAGCCACCGGGCGCACATTCAGTTCACCCTGGAACACGCGGGATCAGGGAGCCATCACCCCGATGTAATCGCTGATCGTTCCATCGTTCATACAAATATCGATGATCGCCTTTCCAAGGGGATCGATATTGGCGGTCTGGAACTGCTTCAGCTCCTTCTTGAAGAACTCCGTGAGGATCACCGCACCGGCGTCGTAGCCATCCTTGCCAACCTCGGACTGCTCGTGCACCCGCAGCAGTCCCTTGGGCATCACCTGTCCGGCTACCTTCAGGCGGTCAAGGTTGAAGCCCAGGAGGGGGCAGCGTGACTCAACCAGCTGCTCCGGGCGGAACTTGATGGAACCGCGGCGGGCCATGTACTCCCGGGCGATCCACTGCGGCTGGAAACCTACCTTGTAGGAACCGATGTACTGGTTGGGGATGAGAACGTACCGTGTTCCGGGAGTGTCCCGGATGAGTCGCAGCAGCAGGTTTGCCTGCACTACCCGTTTGCCCGTGGCGAAGGGCCAGTAGGACCCGACGCCCTCGCTGGTGAGCCCTTCGGTGGTGACGATACTGGGGTTGGCGTGTCCCCGGGGAGCCACCAGCCGCCAGAGCCACGCCAGCGCCGGTGGCAGTACGTGGAACATGCCGATGATTCCGTAGTTGGGAGTCTCGCGGGTGGTGGGTGGGGTGCGAACACCAAAGCTGCGCACATCCACACCCACCGGTTCATCCACCACACGCTCGATGAACTCTCGGGGCATGATTACCCGCGGGTTGGGACAGGGTTTGCCCGGTTCATCCATGATGTGATCCCAGGGCAGGACGGTGGACCCGGGCTTGCCCTCGAGGTTGAGAAAGATCAGCGGTTCCGGGGGGTTGATGCACAACTTCTCGATGCTCGGTTCCTTACCGTATTCGTTCAGGTGGTCCACCCGGAGGAACCAACCCGCTTCGGCATCCTCAATCATCAGGCGTCCGGTGGTGCTGGTCTGGATGCTGGGGTGCGCCAGGGCCATGTCGTCGGTGACGGGGTGAAGTTCACAGGGATCACGCAGGTCGAAGTAGACGCAGTCATCGGTGATGATGTTTCTGGCCAGGAGGATGCGCCCGTCGGGTTCGCGATGGAGCTGCTGGGTCATCTCGCTCTTGCCGCCACCGCTGGCACCCTCGTGCATGATCACAAACTCGTTGTCGTAGGGGGTGACCAGCCGCACCGCCGAGCTGTGCAGGGTGGTCCAGTCTTCTTCCTCACCGATGCTTATCAGAATGCCGTAGACGCCCTTCTTGGCGCTGGGACCGGGATAGAGGTTGTACGAGAACAGCTCATGCATCCCCGGCAGGCGATTGTGAACCACCACCTGTTTGCCGTCGAAATGCGTCTGTCGGAAGGGAGGTGCCAGGTAGATCACCGCCCGGGGCGCGAATCCTGCGGGAACCTCATCTGCAGGATAGAACCCCTGCAAGTCCGCCAGGCCCGCAACAAAGAACCCGGCGTTTTCCGGGGCGATCAGCAGCGTGGGATACCCCCGCTTCTTGTCTCCCGAAAGGAAGGGAAGCACGATGAGGCTGCCGGCGGATCCCTTGAACCAGTCAAAGGTCTCCTGCCGCACGTCCTTGAAGTCCATGTCCGGATAGCGGTTGATCCAGTGGGGTTTGTCGGTGGGGCGATCGTCGGCAATGACCATCGCAGCGGGGTCCCGCCGGCGCATGTACGGCTCGACGTAGTTCACCGCAGCGCCGTTTTTGCAGCGCGCTACCGTTGCCTCCACAACGCGGCCGTGTCCGGGCACATCGTAGGCGACCTCCACAATATCGTCGTCGGTCTCCTGGAATGCCAGTTCCATGAGGTGGTTGCGATCCCGGGGGAAGATGAGGTCAACGCAACAAAGCATCTCCCGGAGCTCTTCAGTCAATACCAGGCGGTCAAATGGTGATACGTTCATGCGGGCAGAATAACTGAGTTTCGGCGTAATTGCAAGATTCTGTTTGACATTTTAAAGACGTTCGTTCACAATAAACGCGTCTTAGACACAAGAAACTTGAAGGAGAGTGATATGAAGACGACAGTCGACCCCGATCTGTGCATCAGTTGCGCCATCTGTACCAACATGGTACCTGACGTTTTTTTTATGAATGACGACGGCCTTGCCGAAGCCAACCCCGGTGACGTCCCTGCCAACCTGGAAGACCAGGTGCGGGAAGCCGCCGAAGAGTGTCCCGCCGACGCTATTCTGATTGAATAGCAACCAAGCCCCCCATTGCGGGGGGCTTTTTTTTTGTTCGCCCGGTGACGCCGGCGCCAGCCAGGCGGCTGCGCCTCAGCCGGCGCGAAACCCCTCCAGAATTCCGTTCAGCGTTGCGCTGGGACGCATCGCCGCGGTGGCCAGCCGGTCGTCCGGATGGTAGTACCCCCCCAGATCAACCGGTGCCCCCTGGGCGTCCTCAAGCTCCTGCAGAATCTGTTGCTCCCGGCTGCGCAGTTGCGCCGCCAGAGCGGTGAAACGACGCCGGAGATCCTCGCTATCGGCTTTTTTCGCCATCGCATCCGCCCAGTACAGGGCCAGGTAGTAGTGGCTGCCCCGGTTGTCCAGCTCCTTCACCTTGCGTGACGGCGACTTTCCCGCCTTGAGAAAAACAGCCGTTGCCTCGTCCAGAGTCTCCGCCAGGAGCTGCGCCCCGGCGTTGTTGAAGGTGCGCCCCAGGTGCTCCAGAGAGACCGCAAGGGCGAGAAACTCGCCCAGGGAGTCCCACCGCAGATGCCCCTCTGTGACGAACTGCTGCACGTGCTTGGGAGCGGACCCCCCGGCACCGGTCTCGAAGAGCCCGCCGCCGTTCATCAGGGGCACGATGGAGAGCATCTTGGCGCTGGTGCCCAGCTCCAGGATGGGAAAGAGGTCTGTCAGATAGTCCCGGAGGACGTTGCCGGAGACGGAGATCGTGTCCAGACCCCTGCGGATGCGCTCTACCGAGTAGCGCGTAGCCTCCTCCGGCGCCATCACCAGGATCTCAAGACCTTCCGTCTCGTGGTCCCCCAGGAGCGTCTCCACCCGGGAGATCAGTTGCGCGTCGTGGGCGCGGCGGCTGTCCAGCCAGAAGACGGCGGGGGTCCCGGTGAGGCGTGCTCGCTGCACCGCCAGCTTGACCCAATCGCTGATTGCCGCGTCCTTCACCAGGCACACCCGAAAGATGTCTCCCTCTTCCACCGCCTGGCTCACCAGGACGGAACCGGCGCTGTCGATCACCTCCACCGTTCCTGCTGACGGAATCTCAAAGGTCTTGTCGTGGGAGCCGTATTCCTCGGCCTTCTGCGCCATGAGCCCCACGTTGGAGACGCTGCCCATGGTGGTGGGGTCGTAGGCGCCGTGAGCCTTGCAGTCCTCAATCACCGCCTGGTACACCGATGCATAGGAGCGGTCGGGGATGACGAACTTGGTGTCCGCTTCTTTCCCGTCAGGGCCCCAGGAGCGACCGGCGGCGCGGATCGCCGCGGGCATGGTGGCGTCGATGATGAAATCACTGGGGACGTGGAAGTTGGAAATGCCCTTGTCGGAATCCACCATCGAGACCGCCGGCCCCTGGGTAAAACAGCTCTCGATGTCAGCGTGAATTTCCTGCTGCTCCGCTTCGGGGAGCGTGCCGATCCTGGCCAGCAGGTCCCCCAGGCCGTTGTTGGGGTTGACGCCGAGGCGGGCAAAGGTCTCCTGGTGCTTTTCGAACACCCGGGCGAAGAACACCGCTACAGCGTGGCCGAAGATGATCGGATCGGAGACCTTCATCATCGTCGCTTTGAGGTGCACCGAGAAGAGCACCCCCTGCTCCTTCGCGTCGGCGATCTGCTCCTGGAAGAAGCGCCGCAGCTCCCGCCGACTCAGTACGGCAGCATCCACTACCTCACCGGGGTCGAGGGCGATACCGGCGCGCAGGGTCTGCGCTTCACCACCGGCGGCGGGAGTGAAGCGGATCGCCGCAGTGGTAGCCTGGTCAACAGTGAGGGACTTTTCGCTGCCGTAGTAGTCTCCTCGAGTCATACTGGCTACATGAGATCGCGACTCCGGCTTCCACTCACCCATGGAATGAGGGTACATCCGGGCGTACTCCTTCACCGAACGCGCCGCCCGGCGGTCCGAGTTGCCCTCCCGCAGCACCGGGTTCACCGCGCTGCCCTTGATCCTGTCGTAGCGCTCGGAAGCGTCTTCGTAATTCGGAAGGTCAAACCCCTGGCTCTGCAGTTCCGCGATGGCGGCGCGCAGCTGCGGGAGAGAGGCGCTGATGTTGGGCAGTTTGATCACGTTGGCATCGCTCTGTAGCACCAGCGTTCCCAGTTCAGCCAGGTCGTCGTTGACCCGCTGCTCCGGCGCAAGGCGCTCGGGAAACGCCGCAAGGATGCGCCCGGCAAGAGAGATATCCCGGGTCTCCACGGAGACGCCCACAGCGTCCACAAAGGTGCGAATAACCGGCAGGAGGGAGTACGTGGCCAGAGCGGGAGCTTCGTCAGTTTTGGTATAGATGATTGTCTGATTCATGAGCAAAAAAATACGCTAAAACGGGCGTAAAAGACAGCCCCGGCGCAGTCACAACCAGGCAGGGCGGGTCAGGACGCCACTTCAACGCGGTTGCGTCCCTTCTTCTTGGCCTGATACAGGGCCATGTCAGCGGTCTCCATTGCGGTGACCAGATCGCAGTCACCTTCGGTTGTGGCAATTCCGATGCTGATGGTCACCGTGCCGGCGAAGTCGCAGAAATCCAGTGCCGCTGCAGCGGCACGAACCCGCTCCATGATCGTGTGAGCCGCCGCGGCGGTAGTGTTGGGGAGAACCGCCACAACCTCCTCACCGCCGTAGCGCCCAAGGGTGTCTTCTTTCCGGAAACTGGCTTTCAGCAACTCCGCCAGCCGCCGGATTACCGCGTCGCCGGTAGGGTGGCCCCAGGTATCGTTGATCTTCTTGAAGTGGTCGATGTCGATCATCGCCACGGCGTTGCTGGCGAACAGCGCGCAGTACTCCGGCCAGGCACGACCGACGTTGCGGTCAAAGCACTTCCGGGTCAGGAACCCGGTCAGACCATCCAGCTCCAGCTCCGCCAGGGCCCGCTGGAAGGACCGGGTGTTGTTGATTGCCACGGCGATGCTCTCGCCGAAGGCGATCACCGGATACAGGTCCGTTCCATGGAAGAACCCCGGGGTCCGATGCCAGAGGAACACCGCACCGACCAGAGCCCCCCGCACGCGCAGGGGAATCGCCAACAGCGACTTCGTCGGGTGTCCCGGTCCCAGGTCGTCGTGAATAACCGGCGAAAAGCTCTCCTCCAGAGCTGGCATGAGCAGCTCCACTGACGCTGCCGGCACGACCTGACCGGCAGTGAGATCCTCTGCCAGAATCTCTACCTCCCACCCTTCTGCCTTGCGGTGCATCGCGGCGATCTGACCGGACTCAAATTCCAGAATGTCCCTGAGCTGGGCGATAGCGAGAACGAAGTTCTCCCTGAGTTCCACATCAGAGGCGACAACGGTGGTTGTCTGGCGCAGCGCTTCGGCGATCTCAAACTTGCGACGGATATACGCTTCCGCCTGCTTTCTGGACTGGATGGAGCGGTCGGTGCCCACCACCGCGCCGATTCCCCCGCTGGCGGTGCGTTCGGTGACCACTGCGTGGGTAGCAACCCAGTGCCACTCGCCGCGACGGTCCCGCAGGCGGTATTCGCAGTAAAGCTCATCCTCCCACCCCTCGTTTACCCGATCCCAAAGAGCGCGATATACCGGCATATCCTCCGGGTGAATACGCTCCTGATAGCTGCCGCTGCGCATCTCCTGATCAGTGAACCCCAGCTGTTTCAGGGTGCGGCTGGTGACGCCGCGGTCCCCGGCAAGGTCACCGTAGAAAAAGCCCGCCCGCAGGAATACCGAGGTCAGGTGTCGATTACTGGATATTTTTTCAATAGGAAAGGCTTTTTCTGACATTACACACTGTATAGCCGAGGTGCCACAAAGTAACAACCCGAACGCCACCATACCGGGGAACTACCCCGCCCCCGCCCCGGTATTGCTACAATCCGCTGCTCCGCACCGCTTCATTGATGATCTGGAAGTTGGACGTCACCAGGGTGCGAAGGTCCTCCAGCGCTGCCTGCTCGTCCGGGCCGTCCGCCTCGATCGTGATGACCGTTCCGGGGGATACGTTCAAGAGCAGTACCCGGAGGATCTGCTTTGCGTCCGCCGACGCGGCGCCTTTGTGTACGGTGATGGCGCTGCGGTACAGCCTGGCGGTCCGCACAAAAAGGTCCGCCGGGCGGCTGTGCAGGCCGTGGTCGTTCTCTACCGTTATCTCAGCGCTGATCATAGTCCGCTCCGCCTGATCTGCTCTTCATGATACTCCTCAAGGAGGCGCCGGATAACCCGGTGATCCTCCTGCTGGAGAACTGCCGCAGACAACTCCTGCATGTCGGAATAGCTGCCCTCCCGAACCAGCCACGCCGCCGTGGCCAGAGAGGAAGCTCCCATGCTCAGCTCGTCCACACGCATTCCCACCAGAGCGGGGATGGCCAGGGGGTTACCCCCCAGCTCACCGCACACCCCCACCTGACAGCCAACGCGGTGGCCCGCGTCCACAACCATCCGGATCGTTCTGAAAACCGACGGATCGTAGACACGGTAGTACTCCTGCACCGCACCGTTGAGGCGATCGGTGGCAGTAAGATACTGGGTCAGGTCGTTGGTTCCAATGCTGAGGAAGGAGACCCGTCTGGCCAGCGCCTCCGCCACCAGCGCCGCAGAGGGTACCTCGATCATCGCCCCAACGGTAACGTCGCGGTTGTAGACCACACCCCCAGTGTCCAGCTCCTCCCGCACCTCATCCAGAATCGCCAGGGCAGCCTCCAGATCGGGGACGCCACCCACCATGGGGAACATGATCTGCAGCGGACCGTGGACGGCAGCGCGCAGAATGGCACGCAGCTGGGCACGAAAGAACTCGGGATGGGTCAGAGAGAGGCGCAGCCCCCGTGCTCCCAGAAAGGGATTGGCCTCCCGGGTCAGGGAGAGCCCCTGTACCGGCTTGTCCCCCCCGGCGTCCAGGGTCCGAATCACCGCCCCTCCCTGCGGAAAGAGCTCTGCGGCGGTGCGATACGCCTGGTACTGCTCATCCTCGGTGGGCGGGGTAGCTGCGCGGAGAAAGAGAAACTCGCTGCGGTACAACCCCACCCGGGTGGCTCCGTCACGTCGGGCAGGGGCAAGGTCTCCGGTGGCGCCCACGTTGGCCGAAAGAGACAGTCGATGACCGTCTCGGGTCACCGCTTCCGCGCCGGCGTATCTCGCCAGAACTTCCCGCCGGCGAGTCATCAGGTCAACACGGCTCCGGCAGCGCCGCAACTGTTCCGCATTGGGATGCACCACCACCGTTGCGCGCTCGCTGTCCAGGGCGTCCAGCACAACCTCGCTGCCCGGTGAGATCTTCTCCAGGGCCCCGGCGGCCTGCACCACCATGGGGATACCCAGATTGCGGGCCAGGATGGCGACGTGGCTGGTGGCGGCTCCTCCCTCCAGGACCAACCCCTTCAGGAGCGATGGATCCACCAGGGCGGTATCCGAGGGTAGAAGGTCCACCGCCACAACGATACTCTGCGCTGGGATTGTCAGCAGGGTAGCCTCTTTGACCCCCAGGAGATTTCTCAGCAGCCGCTGGTAGACGTCGTCAAGGTCGGCGACCCGCTCACGGTTGTAAGCGTCTTCCTGCAGCTGCAAAAAAAGCAGGCGATACTGGTCAACCACCCGGCGCAGCGCCCCCTCGGCGCAGATGTGCTCCTGGTGAATCACAGCGGTCACCTCGCCAACCAGCGCGGGGTCTTCAAGGATCGTCTGCTGGGAGCGAAAGATGTGCGCCGCGGAATCACCGGCGCTGCTGCTGAGTGATCGCTGAATATCCTCCAGTTGGACAACCGCCGCAGTAATCGCTTGGGACAACCGCTCCGTCTCCAGGCCCGGCGGGCTGGGGTACACCGTCGGTTCCGGCAGCTGCCGGGGGCTGAGCAGATAGGCGCTGCCGGAAGCAACTCCAGGAGACGCGTTGATTCCGGTCAGTTCCATCGTCACGAAGGACAGCTCCCGCATTCCAGGACCATCGTCTTCAGGATCCTGAACATCTCGAACCGGTCGGATGCCTGAATCAGCGCTGTCAGGGCGTGTTCTCGCTGGTAGACGGTGATCAGCGTCTCAAGAAGATCGCCGATCGCCTCGCGCTCCTTCAGGGCAAACATGGAAATCAGTTGCACCGGCAGTACATCCTCCGGTGCCCCCATTGACTGGAACAATACCGGCACGGGAAGGCGCGCCACCAGGATGACCGACTGGCGAACGTGCACCACGTCGGTATGGGGGATGGCGATCGTGTAGCCTCGAAAGGGCAACCCCGAGGGATACACCCGTTCACGGTCGAGAATTGCCTGCGGAAAGGTGTGGTGACAGAACCCCAGTGACACCAGATGTTCCGCCATCACCGCCAGGGCTTCTTCACGGGAGGAGACGTCCAGGTTATCGATGATGCAGTCCTCGCGGAAGAGGTCGGTGAAGGTGTGCTGGTCCATCATCGCCGGCCTCCGGAGGAGCGCTGCTCTGACCGACGTTCCCAACCGGCCACAACGTGCCACCCAACGGGATTACGACGAAAGCGCCGCCACAGAAGGACAAGACCCACCAGAATTGCGCCATGGCCAATCCAGTAGTACCGCGCGGCGACGGTGAAGAGCGCCGCCAGCCAGTTACCCCCGTCCACCATGCTGGTGATCAGGGTGGCGTTCTCGGGGAACCGAAAATTTGCCAGCGCGGCAACCTCGCTGTGAAGCGCTGCCATGCCGTTCATGATATACAACGTGGGAATCATGAGGATCGTGGCAGTTATCGTCGCCCGAACCACGTTGCCCCGCACCACCGGAACCATCATCGCCACCATGAAGGGGATCGTTGCCAGATCTCCCAGGGGGAGTACCCTGTTTCCCGGAAGGACTACCGCCAGAAGCAGGGTGATCGGTACCATCAGCAGAGACGTGGCGATGGAGGCAGGGTGACCGATGGCGATCGCCGCATCCAGACCGATGTACAGCTCCCGCTTGCCGGCGCTGCGCTGCAGAAAGGTCCGTACCCCCTCGGAGAGGGGAATGAGACCCTCCATGAGCAGGGAGACCACCCGGGGCATGAGAACCATCACCGCCGCCAGCGCTACGGCGGTCTGCAGTACCCGGGGAACCCAGACGGCGGCTCCGCCGTTGCCCGCGTACGCTACCAGCGCGATTCCCAGGCCGATGAACAGCCCCTGCAGCACCGGCTCCCCGAAAACTTCGAAGCGCCGCCGGAGCGATTCCGGGTCAGCGGAGACGTCCCGCAGCCGGGGAATGCGGTCGATCCCTTTGTTTACCAGAACCGCCGGCAGCACGTACGCCGTGGCAAAGCCGTGGGGCAGGGAGATACCGGGCATGCCCATCAGAGACTGCACCGCCGGCGCAGTCCAGTCGGCAAAGAAGAGGATTACCGCCGAGAAGAGCATCGCCGAAACGAGACCCAGCCAGATGTTGCCGGTAATTGCCTGGACCATCGCGCCAACGAAGGCGAAGTGCCAGTAGTTCCAGATATCGATATTCACCGTTCGGGTGACCCGCAGAACGATCAGTGCCAGGTTCAGGAGAATCCCCGCGGGGATGATCAGCATGGCGATCTCCGAACCGAAGGCGATCGCCGCCGCAGCGGGCCAGCCAACATCAATGATCGCGAGGTCGAAGCCGAATCGGTCCACCATCGCCGTGGCCGCAGGAGCAAGTGTCTCCATGAGCAACCCCAGCACCAGGGATATCCCGACAAAGCCGACCCCCACCATAACGGCGGCGTTCATCGCTCTGGCCGGCCGCACCCGAAAGAGGAGCGCCAGGAAAAAGATCACCACCGGAAGAAAGACGGGAGCTCCCAGATCGAGGAAAAACTGAACAATCAGCTCAACAGTTACCAGAACACAGCCTCCATCCCTACCATGATGGATGTCCCCGGAGAATTGTCAACCGGTACTGCGCAGCGCCAGCATCTCATCCAGGTGTCGCGGGAACCCGGGCAGGGGAATCCGCGAGAGCAGCCACACCAGCGGCGGGGTGAACTGGCGGGGCAGATAGAAGACCGGGACGTTGTGCGCCTCCAGATACTCCGCGGCGATGGCGCTCATGGACAGGACCCGGGGACCCACGATTTCGACGGTGACGCCGACGGTATCTCTCCCCTTCCCCTCCAGGGCGAGACCGGCGATGCGCCGCGCCGCATCCTCCACTGCCACCGGTTGAAAGAGGGTGGAGAAACGAGGTAACGGCACGGGAATCGCAAAGCCGAACGCCCGGGCCACCCCGGCAAGGCGGCGCAGCGAGCGGGCGATCTCCCCTTCGTGGCCGGTCAGCAGTGCCAGCTCGGGAATGATCACCTGCGGCGGCCTGGGTGCCGCCGAGGGAGGCAGCAGGGCTCTTCGGGCCAGCGCTTTGCTCCGGGCGTAGGGTGCGGCGCTGTGGCGGTGCACTCCCAGTGCGCTCACGTGGACCAGACGCACCACCCCTGCGGCGGCGGCTGCTGCTGCTGCAGCAAGCGCCCCCCGGTACTGCACGGCGAGATACTCAGACCGGGAATACCCGCGAATCGGCGAGAGCCCCACCAGGTTCACCACCACGTCCACCCCGCTCATCATCTCCGACAGCTCCGCCGTCAGGTTCACCGACGCGGTGAGATCCACGGTGAGATCGCCGGCGCCCCTTCGGGATGCGGAGAGCACCACGGCGCCCTGGCGGCGCAGTTCCGCGCAGAGGAATCGGCCCAGGAACCCCGTTCCCCCGAGAACCAGCACGGTCACTCTGGAGATTCCTCCCCGAGGAACTGTCGCAGAATGTCCGTCTTCAGCGAGCGCAACTCCCGGCTGACCGAAACTTTATAGATGTGAGGGTTGATGATCCTGGTGTAGGTCTCGTCCAGGGACGCCAGGTTTCCAAGGGTGCGCCGGCGAATCGCCTCCAGTGAGGGCAGCTCCGCAACCACCCGGCCACTCTCCATCTGTTTGATCAGCAGGGGTTCGCAGGTACTGCACTCTTCAAGGGTGAAGGAGCGATAGTCTCCTGAAGGGTGGTAGAGCCGTACCGGCCTGGTGGGATCCGGCGGCCGGTCCTCCAGCGAGATCAGGTCCGCCAGGGGGTAGTTATCCCGACCGTAGAACCGCCACACCTGTTTGATGCCGGGGTTGGTACTTTTTGCCGGGTTGTCGCTCACCTTCATCGTTGGCAGAAAGGTGCCGTCTTCAGTCTCCCGGGCAGCGAGCTTGTACACTCCCGTCAGCGCGGGGTCTCCCCCACCGGTGACCAGTTGCGTCCCCACTCCCCACATGTCAACGGGGCTTCCCGCGGCCACCAGCTGGTGGATGATCTGTTCGTCCAGTTCGTTGGACACGGCGATCTTTGCATCCGGTAACCCCGCCGCGTCCAGCCGTCGGCGTACCTGCTTGCTGAGATACTGAATGTCGCCGCTGTCCAGACGAACACCCACGCCCTGCCCCCGATCCTTCAACTCCCGGCCCACGATGATCGCGTTCTCGATCCCGCTACCCAGGGTCTCATAGGTATCAATCAGCAGGGTTGCCTTCTCCGGGTACAGATCAGCGTAGCGACGGAAGGATTCCAGTTCCGAAGCGAACGCCATCACCCAGCTGTGAGCCATCGTCCCGGTGACGGGGATACCGAAGCGTTTGCCTGCCAGGGTGTTGCTGGTGGCGGTGGCTCCGCCGATGAACGCCGCCCGGGAGGCACTGAGGGCTCCGTCCACCCCCTGGGCTCGCCGCAGGCCGAACTCGGCGATGGCCCCCTCGTGGGAAGCGAGGTAGATCCGGGCGGTTTTGGTAGCTACCAGGGTCTGGAAGTTGATTGTGTTCAGCAGAAAGCTCTCGATCAGCTGCGCTTCCAGCATCGTTGCGTGCACCCGGATCAGCGGCTCCCCGGGGAAGACCAGGGTGCCTTCAGGGACCGCCCAGATATCGCCGGAAAAGCGGAAGTCCCCCAGGTACTGGAGAAACTCATCACCGAAAAGTCCCAGGCCGCGCAGGTAGGCGATATCGTCGTCGGTGAACCGCAGCGATTCCACGGTCCGAAGCAGATCCTCAAGCCCGGCGAATACGGAGAAGCCACCACCGAAGGGTTGACGCCGGAAGAACATGTCAAAGACGGCGCGTCGCTCCATCCGGTAGTGGTGATACCCCTGCATCATCGTCAGTTCGTACAGATCCGTCAGCAGCGCCACATCCTTCATCATGGGACTCATAATAGCAGAAAAACGAAGAAGTTCACCCGGCAGATGAAGCTGCAGCTCCGGCGGGGACAGTAATACCAGTGTGTGGTTACTGGATTTCCTGGTTGTATCCTGCAGTCTTTTTCCTCTGTGCCGTCCGGGACGGGCTCACCGGGAGTGTTCCGGTATGGGGACTGTGGCTGCTTGCAGTGACGGCGATCGCTGGAGCTGCGGTGGGCGGGACGGCGCCGCCCCCTCCCTCCATGATCCCCATGGCGGTGATGGCCGCCGCAGCGGGGCACCACCTGGTCGGTCCGGCAGACGTTATCGTGATCGGGGCGATGGGGTTCACCAGGGCCCTGCCGGAGCTGGCTCTGGTCCTGGCGCTGGCAGCGGTGCTGGGGGCGGTGGCGGCACAGTCGGTCCCCGGGGTTTCCCACCTGCCGTTTGTGCCGTGCCTGCTGGCGGCGGAGGTTATCCTGTGAACCCCCGGTGGGTGGCGTTGATTCTGGCGGTCCTGGTCTGCGCTGAACCGGTGTCGCAAACCGGCGTCCCCCGGGTGGTGGAGACGTTCAGCGTCAGGGACGAGCCGGTGGCGCAGGTGCTTATGGCATTCGCCGAGGAATCGGGAATCTCCATCGTCACTGACGAGACGGTGGACGGGGAGATCTCCATCGTACTGCATCAACGGGACGCGATGGCGGTGGTCCTGGAGATCGCCGAGGCGGCACGGCTTTTCGCGGTACAGGATGGAAATACCGTCCACCTGAGTCGCCTGCGGGTGGCTCGGCACGGTGTCGATGGGTGGACTCTGGGAGCCAGCGGGGCAACCCTGGAGGCGGTTCTGCGCGGTCTTTCCCGGCAGTCCGGCCGCAGCATTTTACCGCCGGAGTTGCCCCGGGAGAGAGTTGATCTGCAGCTGGGGCCGTTGCCGCTGGAGTCGCTGCTCACCGCCCTTGGAGAGACCTGGGGGCTTGAGCTGCACCGCCGGGGGCAGGCGTTCTACTATACTCGCGAGGGGGCGCTGTCGCCTGATCTGCCCGGCCCTCCCTCACCGGGCATCCTGGAGCTGCGCCAGAGCGAGGCGGCGTGGCACATCACCGCACGAAGGACCTCCAGAGGCGCAATCCTGGAAGAGCTCTTTCAACGTGACGGAAGCGTGTTCAGTTTCGCCGCTGCCGCAGGAGATGCAGCCACCCTGAACACGCCGGTGGAACGGCTGGAACTGCAGGCGGAGACGCTGCGGGAGCTGCGGAATCGCACCCTGCGTCACCTGGACCTCGCTGCGATCCCCGATGGCCTCTCCTGGATCGTGTTCCCTCTGGGCCAGGAGGCACGCCTGCCTGCCTACACCTCCCGGGGCGTGGTCACCCTGAGGCGCACTCCCCTGAACGAGGTGCTGGAGGCGCTGGCACGGTTGCCGACGATCCGGGTGGAAGCGGGCAGCAGCGGCCGTAATGTGGTTGTAATTCGCGGGTTGCCGGACGCCCTGGCGGACGCGCTGGAGCTGGTGGAGCTGCTTGAGGGCGCCCCGGCTGGGCGACAGCCGCTGATCCTCAGGGTGGAACGGGCCGCGCCGGAGTGGGTGGCACAGGCGCTGGCCGCACGGTACAGCGACCTGAGCTTCTCCCCGGTGGGGGATCGTCCGGAGGTTATGGTTGTTGCTCCGGTGGACCTTCACGATGAACTGCGCCAAACCGCAGCGGACCTGGACACCCCCGAGGAAGCGGTGCTCTATCGGGCACGACACCTTCCGGCACAGGAACTCGCGGCGGTGATGAACCGCTCCGGGGTAGCGGCACAGCTGATCCCCGGCAGCGATACCCAGGATCTGGTGATCGACGGTTCACGGTGGCAGATCCGCCAGGCCATCGCCCTCGCCCGGTTGCTGGACACCCCACCGGAGCAGCTGCGGTTTGACCTGTGCATCATCCAGTACCAGAGCAGCTTCTCCAGCCATCGGGGCAGCGCCGCATCGTTGAACAGGGACAGCAGCTCCGCGGATATCTTCGAGACAACCCTGGGCGTTGCCGCTGAGTTTGATCGTCTCCTGTCGCTGCAGTTTGACCTGTTGTCTGCATTGGGATACCGGGCGGCGCTGGCGATCAGCGGTGAGCTGGGCAGCAACAACGCCCGGCTGGTTGCAGATACCAGTATCCGGGCGGGTAACGGGGTAGCTGCACGTCTCGAAAACGCCACCACCTACCGCTATCGGGATCTGCCGGAGCAGCAGGACAGCACCAAGACGGTAGCCGGAGTGGTACGGGAGATCGACAGCGGTCTCACCGTGGAGCTTCAGGGGTGGATGCACCGCGACCGCACCATAACGGTAGACGTCACCGTCTCCGTTTCCAAGCAGGGGACGGACCTCTCCGGCCGGGGTAACCCGCCACCTACGTCCCGCAGGGTGGTTGAGACCTCGTTGCGGGTTGCTGCGGGAGAACCGATCGTTATCGGCGGGCTGCTGCAGCAGGAGTCTTCCCGGGCGGAGCAGCGCATCCCCCTGCTCGGTCGCATACCCATCCTTCGTCAGCTGCTGGGGAGTGCGTCCCGGACCGACGAGGAGACGGAGATGGTCCTGTATCTCTCGGTCTTCCCGGATCGACCGGAGCACCCTCATGAGCGGCAGGAACGGCAGATACACACGCTGCGGGGGATGCTGCCGGAGGTGCCGCGATGACCGGGATGACCTACCGGCGAGATTTCGCCCTGAGCCGGGGGGTGGCGATCCTGGAGCAGACGGAACGGGAGGTTGTCATTGGCGCGTGGAAGCCCCTTGACCCAACGATCCGTCGCGCCCTTGAGGCGTATCATGGCGCGCCGGTGGTGGTGGTGCCCCTCTCCCCCGGCGGAACAGAAGCGAAGCTGGCGGTGCTGGAAGGAGACCTCTCTGCAGCGGATCCGGGTGACCCGCAACCACGGGAAGGCGCGGGAAACAGGGGCCGACTGCGAAACCTGCCGCCGGGGGAACATCTGCTGCGGAACATCCTTCGCTATGCCGTGGATCAGGGAGCCACAGACCTCGCCCTCTGGCGAACCTCGCCGTTTCGCTGGCGCTGCACCGTCCGGGTGGACAGCAGGATGCAGGAAATGACAACGCTGGAGGACCGCTCCGCCAGGGTGGTTATCAGGCTGCTCAAGTCCGCCGCCGGGCTCGATCTGCTTCAGGAGGGTGAGCCCCAGAACGGGCAGGTAGCGTTCCCCTGGCTCCCCGGGCTGACCATACGGGTGGCCACCGTAGGTTCCCTCAACGGCGAAGCCCTTGCTCTGCGGTTTCTCAACCGCACCCCCATGCCGCTGGGCACCCTGGGGTTCTCCTGTTCTGAACTGACTGCGGTGCTTTCCGCCCTGGCCGGGTCGTTCGGGTTGGTGCTGTGCTGCGGACCTACCGGCAGCGGAAAGACCACCACCATGGCGGCGCTGCTGGAGATTCTGCTGCGGAACAACCGCAAAGTGGTGACCATCGAGAACCCGGTGGAGTACCGCATCCCCGGGGCCCTGCAGATCCCCGGGGACGATCGGGCAAACCTCGCGGCGGTCCTGCGACAGGATCCGGACGTGATCTGCATCGGGGAAACCCGACGCCGGGACCACGCCGGGACGCTCACCGACGCGGTCCTCACGGGGCACCTGGTCCTGACCACCGTGCACGGTGCGGACCCTGCCGGAGCACTGCGCAGACTGGTTCATCTGGGGGTACCCCGACAGGTCCTGGACAGTGTACCGGTAACGGTTATCGCCCAGCAGCTGGGGGGAACCCATCAACGCCTGCGGATCCGGATTCTGCAACAGGGACAGAAGGAGGTATGGCGTGAACAGTCACTGGAAAGAGTTTGAACGGGACCTGCGGACGGAACTGCGCCGGATCGTTCTGGCAGCGGTACCCTACCCGATCGCGCTGGTGTCCCTCTCTGCCGCCGGAGCGGTGCTGCTGCAGAGAATGTACCCTGCCCCAACCCTGGTTGGGACGATCCTGGGAGATATGTGGTGGTTTCTGCTGGGTGCGATAGTGGTGGCGTCCGCGTTGTGGCAGCCCCTGCAGCGCCGACGGATGGACCTGGACTGGTATCGCGCCGCGGCGCAGTTGAGCGAACTGCTTCACCGCAAGCGCGGCCTTGCCAGCGCGATGTACGGGGTCGTCCGCAACGGCCCCCGACGGGTCCGCCCGGTGATGGAACGAGCTCTTTCGCGACACCACGAGGGGTCCTACCCCGAAGGGGCGCTGCAGGAAGGAGGTTGCCCCGGTGGAATAACCGGAACGTTCCGCTGCAGTTCCAGCGAGGCAGAGCTCCAGCGCGCGCTGGACAGGGAGGTGCGGCGCTACGGGACGCGGGTGCGCTGGGAGTTGACCCAGGCGGCACGAGTAGCACCCTCGGTGGGCATAGCGGTAGCGGGGATCTTCCTCTTCTGGATCCTCCTGCGGATCGTTCTGCCGGTACTCACCGGGATGCTGCGCTGGGAGATGTACTGATGCGGGTGCTGCCGGGATGGACTATCGCCGAAGTGCTGATCTCCATGGCGATTGTTTTCACGCTCACCGGAACAGTGGGGTACGTAGGAGCAAGCCAGGTGGAGCGGGCGCGACACGTCGCCGCAGAAAGCCAGCTGCGGATCCTGGAGATCGCCCTGGAGAGCTACGCCCTGGATTGCGGGGACTACCCAACCACCGAGCAGGGGCTGCGAGCGCTCATCGAGGCTCCGGTTCTGGTTCCCGTTCCTGCGGGGTGGCGGGGTCCGTACCTGCGGCGCCCCGTCGCCACCGATCCATGGGGCGCACCCTACCGTTACCAGCGGCCCGGTCCGGCGGGACAACCCTACCTCCTGCAGCACAGCGGAGGGGCGCCGTGAAGGGGTTCATTCTCCTGGAGGTTGTCTTTGCTCTGGTGCTGACCTCGATTCTCACCATCGCGGCGGCGGAGGTGGTTACCCAGACGATAGCCGGGGCGCAGCGGGTAGAGCGGGAGCTGCGGCAGATTCAGAGCGTGGCCGCCGCGCAGACCCTGGCTCACACCCTGGTACTGGATGGCATCGTCCCGGCTGAAGCGGCCCGGACCGTTCGCCGGCGGTTCCCTCACCTGACGGTGGAAGTAATTCAAAAGGAGATCAGGATATGGCATCAACCATAGAAATCCGCGAGTGGGCTCCGTTGTGGGCCGTTCCGGTGGTCCCGATAACGCCGGGGACCCCTCCTGCCCAAGCGGTACAGGAGAGCTTTCCCGGAGACACCACCCACTTCGCCGTCCGGCGGTATCGGTCGGTGCAGGCGGCGCTGCTGGTCCCCACATCGACGTCAGCAGGCGAGGCGTCGCTGCCTGTCCCCCTGCTGGCCCTGGTTGCGCTGGGAAGACGCCGTCGCGGCGATGGGGTGTACCAGTTTCCCACGTCCCGGGGGTACGACTGCTATCGTTTCAGCAGCGGGCGCCTCAGTGCGATCTGGACCGTTCCGGATCGTGATCCCGAGGCGAGAGACGTCCCCCTGCCCTCGAGGCCGGGGAAGCTCCGGCGACTGCGGCCCCGACGTCCCGCATCCGGGAGGAGAGGTCGTGGGGTTACCGGGACAACCGCCGTCACTGCACTGCTGCTGATCATGGCTCTGGCTCTGGGTCTGACCGGCGGCAGCGGTACGGACGTCTCTTCGCCATCCGAGGCAGAGAGGCAGCAACCGGACCTGATCGAAGGAGTGGTGGTGGATCTGAACGCCGCGACAGCTGCGCTGGAGGAGATCATGGCGGTGATTCCGGAGGCCCGGCTCACCTCCCTGCGGGTGGACCCGCAAGGGACGACAGTGCGGTTGTGGAGCCCCCTGGCGACGGACCGGACGATGGCCCTGCTGGAGAGTCGCCTGGAAGCGGGGCATCAGCGCCGCTGGTCTCTGCGGGGAAGCGAGATCACCCTGGAGGTAGCCAATGAGTAGGCAGAAGCTGTTGTCTCTGCTGCCCCTCACCGCGGCGCTGATGCTGGTTGGTACCGCCCTGGTGGGGCGCCACTGGGTGCCCCGAGGGTACACCGACTTGCCGTTGGAACGGGGGCATGAAACGGTCGGTTCGGTCCCAAGGCAGACTGTCACCGCTCTGCCGGCGCTTCCCGGCACCATTGTGGAGCTGCGCTACAGCCCGGCTGGACGGGCGGTGACCCTGCGCCTGGACCCACAGGAGATCGTTTCCCTGTGGCATGAGCTGCCTTCCTGGTCGGGCCTGCGCCTGGTCGAGGTAAACCGCAGCGAAACCCACTGGACGGTGTCTGCGGACCTGTGGCCCGTCGGGACGAGGGTTCTGCAGGCGTTCCACCGGGGCAACCACGAGGCCGGGGGCTCCAGAAACCTGGTCAACGCGTTTCTACCGCTGGCGTCGTCGTCCACACCATCCCCGGGCCCGGCGATGCAGCCGCAACCCCCGGAGCCGCCCCAACCCGCCGGAAGGACAGGGGTTGTCCGGTTCTCTGGCGGTCACCCCATGCTGTGGCGGTGGAATGAGAGCGTTCTCTCACTGGAGGCGCCGTGACTGTCCATGCTTCCTCCACGCCGACCCTTCTGGTGATGGCGGTCATAACCGTGGTCACCGGCGGGTGCACCACCTCCCGCAGCCCGGGACTGCTTCGGGACCAGCTGATCGGCGTCATTCGCGACGAAAGGGGCAACCCGGTAGCCGGGGCGCTGGTGAGTACATCTCCCCTGCGCCGGAGCCGCTCGGACAGCGCCGGGCGCTTTCGCATCGAGAACCTTTCCACAGGTAATCACACTCTCACCGTCAGCGCCGAGGGTCACCAGGGGGTCACCCAACAGGTGTACTTCGCCAGCCGTACCCAGTTTGTTCAGGTGACCCTGGTGAGCCTGGCCGAGCTCACCGAGCAGGCTATCGCCGCGCTGCACCTGGGGTACTACCAGCGGGCACAGCTGGTGGCCGACCGCATGATGCAGGTGAATCCCGACGATGAGCGGACCGTCCTCGTGCTGCAGCTGATCGCTGCCGGTGGGGAGCTGGAACGATGACAGGACGGGGTGCACTGGGCGCCGTATCCGCAGTTACCGCGTCAGTACTGCTGGCGGTTACCCTGTCCTGCGAGCTGCTGCTGTCTGAAGTGGAACAGGTGGCACCACGGATCACGGTGGGAGCGGTGGTTTTACAGCGTTCAGTCAGGGATACCCAGCGTTACCTCATCTCCCTGAGCGTCCTCAACCACAGCGAGGATACCCTGGAATCCCTGGAATTTCACGCCCGGGTCCAGGCAGAGACGGCGGAGGAAACGTTTTTGCAGGGAGTAGTTGCGGTGGCGTCGACAACATCAATCGCCGGAACAACCCGGCGCACCCTGGAGTTTGTCCTGGAGTCGCCCTTCCCGGTGGTGCCACCGACACCGTTGCTCATGACGGAGGTTCGGGTGGGTAACCCGCTCTTTCGCCGCAGCGATGGTTCCACTTATAGAAACACCGGCTGGGTCCACTGGCCGTGGCCGGTGGAGGAGGTACGATGATCGGAACAGTGGTTCGAGGGGCAGCAGTATGTCTGGCCCTGGCGGGACTTCTGACGTGCCGTCTGCAACCGGAGCTGGAGACAACAACCGGGACGACCACCTCGATGGATGAGCGGGAACTGCGCCGATGGCGCCTGGTCTTCCTCTTCCTGGACGACAACGACCTGGCAGGAACAGTAGATGTGGCCGCGCACCGGATTGCCGCCACCCCCGAGGGAAGGGACGAGAGCTACAGGATCATCCTGCGGGACAGCCGTTACGACGGCTCCGCCGTTGAGGTGGTCCGACAGGGAGAACTCGCCCGGATTCCGCTGGCGGAACTGCCAGTGGGAAGCCTTCTTTCCGGTGAAGTCCTTGGTCGAGTTCTCACGGTGCTGCACCGCGAGTTCCCGGCGGAAGAGCAGATTCTGGTCGTGTCCGGCCACGGCAGGGGGTGGCGAGGGTTGGGCGCTACCGCAGGTGCCCCGATGGCGGTTCTCAGCGGCGCGTCCCTGGCGGAGGCCCTGGATGCGCTGCCGGCGGAAGTCGGTCAGATCCTGGTTCTTGAAGCGGGGTGGTCCGGGTTTGTTGAGAACCTGTACTCCCTGAAGGATCTTCCCGTAGCGGTGATCGCCGCCGTCACCGATGTGAGGCGCACCGGAATGGATCACCC
>SKHA01000231.1 GCA_007117185.1 Spirochaeta sp.
AAACAGGGTGAGTTTGGGGGTGTTCCCGTCGGTGTGTGATCACATCACCTGCTGGATGCCCCTATCTCTTTACTGTCCCCGGTGGTACTGCAGCTTCTGTGCTACAAGGTTTTCAATACTTTCGATTGATCACACTTCGTATGCCACCCCAGATGCCGGAAGGCAAAAATATCACCAGCAGTATATAGAGAGACCCGATGAACAACATGGGATACCGAAAGAGGGTGAACGCCGGGAATGCGCGGTTCAGGTCCAGGAGGAAGCTCTGGATCCACGTCACCAACCCGCTGCCGATGATCGATCCGTACAGGGTACCAGTACCACCAACCAGGGTGATCAAGAGGGCATTCAATGTATAGGTGATGCTCAGATAGTCCGTGTTGGCGAAGCGGGCGATCACCGCGAAGACCACCCCCGATAGCCCCGCCGCAACGGACGAGACGATCAGGGCGATCATCTTGCAGCGGTTGGTGTCAAAGCCGAGAAAGCGTGCCCGCTGCTCGTTCTCCCGGATCGCCTGCATCACCCGTCCGGTAGGGGAGTTCACAAAGGCACGCAGCACCACCGTCATCAGCAGCAGAAAGACCAGGGAGAAGTAGTACCCCCCGAGGCGGTCGCTGAACAACGGATCCAGGGCGACCCGGGAGAAGCGAAGGGGCAGACCATCCTGTCCCCCCGTCACCGCGCGCCAGCGCTCAGCGATGTTGCGCACAATCTCCCCAAGGGCCAGGGTCACCATCGCCGCGGCCACCACGCCACCGGTACGCAGGACAATCTTACTCATCACGTATCCGCCGATGACCGAGAAGACCACCGCTGCCGCCGCGGCGAGCAGGAAAAACCACAAGTCGTTGCTGATGTTCAGGAAGATCACCCCCAGGTAGACACCGCTGCCGAAAAAGATCGCCTGTCCCAGGTTGATAAAGCCGGTGTACCCCCGGAGTATATCGTAGCTCATCCCGTACACCGCGAGGATGAAGATCCGGCTCATCATGATGAGCTGGGCGTTCCTCAGGAAATGCGGCAGCGCCAGAAAGACAGCCAGTAACAACCCCAGCCCGACGATCACCATCGGATTCAGTTTCTTACCCATTGCTCTTCACCGCCATCCCGAACAACCCCTGCGGGCGGAACATCAGCACCAGCGCCATGATCAACACGTTGGCCACCACTGAGAGCCCCGGCAGGGTAAGAGCCACCCCCACCCCCATCACGCCGAGGAAGATGCTTCCCAGAAAGGAGCCCATGAAGCTGCCCAGACCGCCGATGACAACGACAATAAAGGCCAGAATCTGGTTGTTCATCCCCGCCGTTGAGACCACGTTACCCACCAGGGGCATATACAGCGCCCCGCCCAGCCCGGCCAGGGCGGAGCCGCAGGCGAAGACGATGGTGAAATACCGGCGGATATTAATCCCGATTGCCTTGACGTGGTCCGGACTCTGAAGGCCCGCGCGAATGATCATCCCAACCCGGGAACGGGTCAAAATGCGATGAATAGCCAGGGCAATTCCCGCGCCAACCAGAATCAGAAAGACGTTGTAATGAACGATTCGCGCTGTTCCCACCACCGACACACCCTGCAGAAAGGGAGGGCGATCGATGGGAAACGGGTTGGGTCCCCAGATCACCCGCACCAAGTCAGTAAACACCACCTGGATTCCCAACGTTATCAGGATCTGCGCCGGCACCCGACCGTACACCCGGTTGATGAAGAGCTTCTCAAAGACCAGCCCCATGACGAACACCACCGATACCGCCACCACCAGGGCGGCCACAAATATCAGAAGTTCCGCCACAAACGGCAGAACCGCTCCTTCCGGAAGCTGCACCGATTGGATGGTAAGGATGCTTCCGAAGCTGGTCATGGGAACCGCATCGGGGAAGACGTTCATCACCACCCGAAGACGGATCGCGTAGTAGGACCACACGTAGGAGTAGCCTCCCCACAGGAAGAGCGTCCCGTGGGCGAAGTTTATAACCCCCATCATTCCCAGGATGATGGAGAGCCCGGCGGCCATCAGGAAGATCAGCGCTCCCTGAGCCAGGCCGTTGATCAGCAGGGTCACCAGTGTACCCACTCAGTACCTCCTCATTGTCTGTTCAGATGCCCAGATGGAGCGCCTGCAGCTCCTTATCCTTGATCAGATCGGCGACGGTACCGGTTTCCACCGTACGTCCCTCGTTGATGATGTAAAATCGCTGCCCTACCGCGCAGGCCAGGGCAAAGTTCTGCTCCACCAGCAGAACGGTGGTATGACTGCTGATCTGTTGAAGAGCCAGAGCGAGTTTTTCGATGATCACCGGCGCCAGTCCCTTACTCGGTTCGTCCACCAGCAGGATGAGGTTGTCGTTCACCAGCGCCCGGGCCACCGAAAGCATCTGCCGCTGCCCGCCGCTGAGTGTTTTGGCAAAACGTTTGTACGCCAGCTTCAGATCAGGAAAGAGATCCAGCACATAGTCCCGCCGCTCCAGGGTGGGGGCGTCCTCCTTCCACATGGCGATGCGCAGGTTTTCCTCGATTGTCAGCAGATCGAACACGCCATAATCCTCGGGGACATAGCCGATACCGCGCCGCTGTATCAGGTGGGTGGGCTGGCCAACCAGCGACTCACCGTCCAGCTCCAGGACACCCTCCCGGGTGTTCACCAGCCCCATGATCGTCTTCAGGAAGGTGGTCTTCCCCGCGCCGTTGCGCCCGAGAATGACCACCGCCTCGCCGCGCTGCACCTCAAGACTCACGTCGTGCAGGATGGTGTACGGCCCAATGTAGGAGACGATGTGTTCGGCCTTAAGAAGCGGTTGCATCCAGAACTCCTCCACCGAGATACGCCGCCAGAACTTTGGGATCCTGCGAAACCGTCCGGGGGTCCCCGTCGGCGATCACCCCCCCGTTGACCAGAATCACCAGACGATCAGACAGCTGCTTTACCAGGTCCATCTTGTGCTCGATGAGAACGATCGTCGTTCCCCGCTGGTAGGTGTCCTGCATGATCTGGATCATCGTCGGCACCTCTTCGATGGCCATGCCGGCGGTGGGCTCATCCAGAAGGAGCACACGCGGCTCCAGCGCCAGAACCATACCCAGCTCCAGCTTTCGCTGCTCACCGTGGGTCAGACTTGAAGCCGGGACATCACGTCGCTTCTCCAATAGCACCCGCCGCAGAATTTCTTCGGTCTTCTCGTTCACCTTCTGGTATGACCGGTGGTTCCGGAACAGCCGATACCCCACCTTCTGGTGAGATTGCGCGGCGAGACGCACGTTCTCATGAACCGTCAGCGAGGGAAAGACATTGGTCAGCTGAAAGGAACGCCCCATGCCAATCTCCACCCGCTGCATCGGGGTGAAAGAAGTCACCTCGGTATCCCGGAAAAAAATCTTCCCGGTGGTCGGCTTCAAAAGCCCCGATATGAGATTAAAGTAGGTAGTCTTCCCTGCTCCATTGGGACCCAGGATGGTGGTGAACTTCCCCTCCTCGATCTCCAGGGAGACATTGTTGACTGCCCTGAGCGCACCGAAACTGACTCCCAGCTGCTCGGTTCGCAATACTGTTTCCGCCATTAGATTCGCCTCTTCCAATCGATGGCCCCGCCGCACGGCGGGGCCACCTCATTCCTAATTCTCACGTGGTTACCGGGGGTGCACCGTCTGAATGGGATCAGATACATCTTCCCGGGGAATCACACGAACCAGCTCGGGAACAATATGGTCCACACCGGGCCGTCGGGTGAAGGTGATCTCGAAGAGAGACTGCTGCGCCTGGTGGTCCTCCGATCGGAAGTAGCGCATACCCGTGGGTGAGTCGAACTCCATCCCCCGCAGCGTCCGGATCAGTACCTCCGCGTCGGTGTCGCCACCGGTCTTCTCCAGGGCCGTCACAATCGCCATCGCTGCGGCCATACCCCCGGATACGAAAATGTCCGGTGGGTTCCCGTGGCGGGCCACGTGCTGCTCTACCAGCCACTCATTCACCGGGTTCTGGGCCACCCCGTGATAGTACACGGTGAAGCCGGGGTTTCCTTCCATCTCCATCATCGTGCGCAGCGCCGCGATCTCGGGAGCTCCGGTAGAGACCCTGGTGGCCTCAAACAGACCCATCTCTGACATCTGTCGCCAGGGGTTGTTGGCTCCGGCCCAGATGACGAAGACGTAATCCGGGTTGCTGTTAAGGATACGGGTGATGTACGGGGTGAAGTCGGTGGCGTCCGCCGGGGGGAACTCCTCAAGAAGGACGGTCCCACCGTTGTTCTCCAGGGCCACCACGAAGGGAGCCGCGTAGGCGCGACCAAAGGCGGAGTCCGGGGCGAAAACCGCCACCCGGGCGCCCGGTACGTTTTCGGTGATGATCGCCGCCATGGCGGTGGAGTCCTGAGCGGTATTGCGACCGGAGCGGAAGACGTAGCGGTTACCAACCTCGCTGGTGAGGAAGTCCGCCGCCGCAGGCTCGATCATCAATATCCGCTGGTACTCCTCGGCCAACCCGAGAATCGCGAAAGCGTCTGCGGAGGATGCCGGGCCAACCAGGATATCTACCTCATCTTCATCAAGCAGCTTGATCGCCCGCTCCCGGGCAACCTCTGGAACGGTGGTGGTGTCTTCCCATATCACCTGAACGGGACGACCACCAGCGACCATGGTACCGCCGGTTGCGTATTCAAGGCCCAGCTCAAAGCCGCGCTGCATCTGCTGCCCATAGTCCATCAATGCACCACTGAGGGAGGTGAGCCCTCCGATAACAATGGGGTTACCAGCCGCTGCGGGCGCCGCTTCGCGTGACCCACCTGCAAATACCGGCGCCACTGCCATCAGCAGCACCAGACCAATTACCAGACCGAATGCCTGTCGTTTCATCGCTTCCTCCTCGTTATTGTTTCGGGCAACGCCCGAATAGGTACCCTGTTCATCCCCACCTGACTATCCCCACCTGACCACGGTGGACGCCCAGACGAATCCCAGCCCCGCCCCAACCAGCACCACCACATCCCCGTCCTTCAGTCGACCCTGCGCCAGTCCCAGTTCCAGCGAGAGGATCTGGTCGTTTTGACCGATGTGTCCGTAGTGGTCCAGATAGGTGGTCTGATCCGGACGCAGCCCCAGTTCTTTCAGCACCGCGTCGTGGGCGGAGCGCTTGAAATGGAGAATCGCCAGATAGTCGATCTCCTCCTGGCTGTACCCGCTGTCTGCCAGGCTCTCGCGAATCACCGCATAAAAGTTGGGTAACGTTCGCTCCCCCAGTTTGCGCCGAAACTCCTCGTTGTCCGCCACTTCGAAGTGCGCCCTGGCGATATCACCCTCCCGGGGCGGCCAGTTGCGGGATCCCAGAACGGGAACGATGCAGTCCCGGGCAAAGGACCCGTCACCGCGGAAGCTGCTCTCAAGAACGAGATTTCTGGGGTGATCCCGACGCAGCACCACTGCCGCCCCACCGGCGCCCAGGTCCAGCATGAAGCGTGTTTCCGGTACGTCCAGGTCGATCAGGTCAGCGTTGCGATAGCCGCTGACCAGAAGTACCGTCTGCACCCGCTTTTTGGTGAGCATCAGCGCCCGGGCGGTATCCAGCCCCGCCATCATGGAGCCGCACATCGCCTCCATGTCGAAGCTCCACGCCCGCTTTGCGCCAAGTTCCTCGGCGACAGAGAGCCCCGCGAGCCAGCAGGGGTAGTCCTTGTGCTGGGCGCCGTTCCAGATCACCAAATCGATCTCCGCCGGATCAACTCCCGCGTTCTCGACGGCGCGTCGGGCCGCTTTGATCCCCATCATGGAGGTGGTATCCTCCGGACCGGGAACTGGTTTCTGCAGCACGCCGAACTTTTCCTCGATCACCTGCCGAGGTATCGTCGTCGCTTCCGCCAGCTCGGCGGCTGTCATGACCGTTTCAGGCAGGTAGGTGCCGATTCCCATGATTCCAACGGTATGGTCTTTAATGAATGGTGAATCTACTCTCATTATTCAGAACATTGTTGACCCGTTTTTTCCGCCCGTCAAGGAAATTCTCCATCAAATCCGCGAAATACGAGGAGAATTCGACCTTTACGGAGACGTGAGGCGAGGTTACACTCTCAAGAGTGCAGGAGTGAATCATATCTCACCGGATTGGAGAAACTGACCATGGCGCGGGAAGAACAACGACGAGCGACCCGGGATCGGCTGATAAACGCGGCGATCGAACTCCTGAGCCGAAAATGGCTCAGCGAGGTGTCTGTGGCGGATATCTGCCGTACCGCCGGGATGTCCAACGGCGTCTACTACCGCTACTTCTCCTCCAAGGAGGAGATC
>SKHA01000383.1 GCA_007117185.1 Spirochaeta sp.
AGAAGATCGAGAAGGCGGTGCAGGAGGTGTTTGACCTCACCCCCCGGGGGATCATCACCACCCTGGACCTGCTCAGGCCGATCTACGGTGTCACCGCGGCGTACGGCCACTTCGGACGCCCTGAGTTCTCCTGGGAGAAGACCGACCGGGCCGAGGCGCTGAAGAAGGCGGCGGGCTGACACCGTGGCGATAGCCCGGGTTGCGGACCTGCTGGCGGCGGGGCGCACCCTCTTCAGCTTTGAGTTCTTCCCTCCGAAGAGCGAAGCGGGGTGGGATCGCCTCTTCCGTAATATCGGCGAGGAGCTGCTGCCGCTGCAGCCGGCGTACGTGAGCGTCACCTACGGCGCCGGGGGTTCCACCCGGGACCAGACCCACCGCCTGGTTACCCGTATCCAGAACGAGTTTGATCTGACTGTGGTGGCGCACCTGACCTGCGTTGGCTCTACCGCGGAGGAGGTCGGGCTTATTCTGGACGCCTACAATCGCGCTGGGGTGCGGAACATCCTGGCGCTGCGGGGGGACCCACCTGGTGGGGCTACCGGCGACCCGTCCCTCGCCGCAGCCAGCCGAGACTTTCCCTACGCCGCCGACCTGGTAGCGTTCATTCGCACCAGATATCCCCACTTCTCCATCGGTGTAGCCGGTTTTCCCGAGGGCCACCCGGCGACTCCCAACCGACTCCGGGAGATGCAGTACCTGCGGGACAAGGTGGAGGCGGGGGCGGACTACATTGTCACCCAGCTCTTCTTCGACAATCGCGACTACCGGGACTATGTGGAGAGACTCAGACTTGCCGGAATTTCCCTTCCGGTCATCCCGGGGATCATGCCCATCGCCAGCGTGAGTGGGATGGAGCGGATGGCCGACCTGGCGGCGGGTTCTCGTTTTCCTGCGGCGTTGACCCGGGCGGTAATGCGGGCCAAGGATGACGATGCGGTGGCCAGGGTGGGGACACACTGGGCAACGGCGCAAGTAGCGGACCTTCTGAACCACGACGTCCCGGGAATACACCTCTATACCCTGAATAACTCCCGGGCAACGATCCGTATCTGCCGTAACCTTGGGCTGGACAACTATGGCGGTGTTGGCCCCGGCGACAGCGTCAGTAGTGGTGGCGCAGGCCGATAAAGATCACCCGGGCGCGACTGTCCAGAGGGCTGTCCCCGTCGTCGATGACCCGCCACAGGTCAATTCCGTAAGAGATGCGCAGGTACAGGCTGCGCGCAAAGAGGGGAAACCCCACCACCTCCAGGCCGGTGCCGAACTTCACGTCCCGCCGCCCGGTAGCGGCAAGACCGCTGGGACCGCCGAGCTCCCGGACGAAGCCGGTGTCGAAAAATACGTTCAGTTGCCCCTCTGCCAGGCGGGGGATGGTGAGCACCGTCACGGTGGCATCAAGGTTCAGGAAGAGCCCCAGGTCGCCACGCATGGTGTCGTTCAGGACCCCCCGAATATCCTCGGCGGCATTGTCCTGATCCTCGGGAACTCCGGTGGGATAATAGAACCCGGACAGACTTCCGCTGATTCCGGCCTTGGGCCAGCGCTCCAGTGAACGATCATTCTGGCTCTGAAGAGGACGGTAGTGGGACGTTCTGGCGGTGATCGCCGAAGTGAACTCGTCGCGAAAGATGTTGTAGCGGTTACGGTTCCCCAGGGTCAGTTCATTTCCCTGGCGGTAGTTGCCGATCCAATCGTAACCCCCGGCGGCGAGACTGTGCTCGAACCCGGGAACGATCCCCCGGCGCTCGTCGGAGACCCCACCAGGGCGGTGGTTGTAACGTACAGAGAGATCCGGTTTGTACTGGATGCTGCCGTAATGGGGGAGGGTGAAGGGAGTATTGATCTCCGCAGCCAGGTTCCACTGGCTGGTGAAGTAGTAGTCGTCACCCTCGCTGTCCTGATTCATGATCCGTATCCGTTCCAGCAGTTGGGTGCGCCACTTCAGACCCAGCCACGAAAAGTAGTAGCCAAGACCAACTGCGGCGGTAAAATCAACGGAATCGTACTCGATCTCCAACCCCTGATTGAAGAGCAGTTCCCAGTTTCTTTCCCACAGGCGGAAGGGGTAGTTCAGTGTCGTGTCCAGGGAGATGATGTCATCGTTGGTCTCGGTACGCTCGTAGTCGAGATTGATCCGCAACGCTTCAAGGCTGCCGAAGAAGTTGTAGTCCCTCATTCGGATGCTGAGCAGCAGCCCGTCGTTGGAGTCGTAGCGGAAATACGGTAACGCCACCAGGTTCCAGGTGTCCGTGACAAAGACGTCAACCCGGACGGGTCGGTAGGTAACCTCCGGCTGCTCCGTCGGCTCCAGCAGGTGGGTATACTCGATGGTCACCGTCTGCAGCTGCCGCTGGTTGAAGAGGAGCTGCCGCTGCGCCGCCAGGTGAAGACCTAGAGACGCTTCGGTGGAGAAACGCCGGCCCGGCTCAAGATCGGTGATGTTCTCCATCGCCCACTGCCGGGTACGCCCGTCGATGTGCCAGAGAACCTCCGCAATCTCCACCTCCGCGTGGACAGACAGTGGAAGGGTACCGAGCCCTAGAGCCAGGATGACCAGCCATTTTCGCATGGACCCGATCATATCATAAAAAGCGTTTCTGTCATCTCTTTTGGTGCCGCCTCAGATGCAAGGGCACGTTCCAGTGCCCCTGTTGTACCGCTGCACAGCTCCGCAATCCAGGGCTCTTCGTTCTGATCGAACCGCTCCAGCACCCACGCCGCAGGGTCCCGGCCACCCGGGGGACGGCCGATACCCACTCTCAGGTGCCAGAAATCCGTTGTCCCCAGGTGCTGGACTACCGATCGCGCCCCATTCTGTCCGCGATGCCCCCCCGCGAAGAGCAGTTGCACCGTGCCGAAAGCGGTATCCAGGTCGTCGTGAATCACGAGGACTTCCTGTGGTTGAATATTGAAAAAGTCCGCAGCGGCCCGAACAGAGCGACCGCTGTGATTCATATACGTGTCCGGCCGGAGGAGAATAACCTCTCGACCCCGAATGGTGTGTTTCAGAAAGCGCCCGTGAAACTTCTCCTTCCACTGGTTCGGCCTTTCGAGGTCCCACCGTGACGACAGATCTTCCAGAATGATCCAGGCGACGTTGTGTCGGCTCTTCTCGTAGCGGCTGCCGGGATTGCCCAGAAAAGCTACCAGTCGCGGCGTCGCCCCTTGTACTTGCTTCCGCTTCATAGTACCAACAATACCATGGCCACTGCGGTGCGTGTCCTCACTACTGAGTCTCTGGACCCTCATCTGAACCTTGCCACCGAGGACTGGCTCTTTCGACTTCTTCCGGCGGACTCGCAGGTCCTCCTGATGTGGCGCAACCGCCCGACGGTGGTGATCGGGCGGTATCAGAATCCATGGCTGGAGTGCAATCTGCCCCTGATGGCGCGGGAGGGTGTGGAGCTGGCGCGGCGACAGAGCGGCGGTGGGGCGGTCTATCACGACCAGGGAAACACTAACTTCACCTTTATCTCACCTGCCGACCGCTACGACCGGGATACCAACTTCGATGTTGTTCTGGCGGCGTTGGATCATCTGGGGGTTGCCGCGGAGCGCTCCCCCCGGAACGATGTCATCGTCGCGGGGCGCAAAATTTCCGGTAACGCCTTCAAGCACACAAAAGAGCGCTGTTTCCATCACGGAACCCTTCTGGTGTCGGCGGACCTGGATCGACTGCAACGGTATCTTTTTTCGTCGGTCCAGGCGGAAAGTGCCCGGGGCACCCGATCGGTACGATCCTCGGTGACCAACCTGGCGGAACATGGTGCCGTTACCCACGACGCGCTGTGCGCTGCCCTGGCGCTGAAGTTCCGGGAGCGCTTCGGCGCTGGAGGTGCGACGGAGGTGCTCACCGGGGAGGTGCTGCGACGTGAGTCCTCACTGATGGAGTACTACCGCACCGCCGGATCATGGCAATGGTTGTACGGTGCAACCCCCGCTTTCACCCTGCGGTTTCCCCGGGGTACGGTGGAGATAGAACATGGTATCATCCGTTCAGTCCGGCAGCTGACTGGGGTGGATGTTGACTCCGTTGCCCCGACGCTGCCGGGGCTCAGGTGGGGCACAATAGGGCCGGAGGATGCGGTGAATCAACTGGACCCGAATAGCCCCCTCCGGCAGGATTTTGAAGAGTTACTCGGGAGGAACAGATGAGCGTACATATCGAGGCGAAAAACGGCGAGATTGCCGAGACGGTGCTGCTGCCCGGTGACCCCTTACGGGCGAAGTTTGTGGCTCAGGAATGGCTCACGGAGATCAAACAGTACAACGGTGTCCGGGGGATGCTGGGTTACACCGGACTCTGGAAAGGAGAGCGAATCTCCGTACAGGGTTCGGGGATGGGGATGCCCTCGCTGGCGATCTACGTCAACGAGCTGATCCGGGAGTACGCAGTAAAGCGCCTCATCCGAATCGGGTCCTGCGGCTCCGTTCAACCTCACGTGAACGTGCGGGATCTGGTCCTTGCGATCAGCGCTTCTACCGACTCGGCGATGAACCAGCGTCGGTTCCAGGGGATGGATTACGCCGCCACCGCGTCGTGGCCGCTCTTGCGCCGGGCAATCGCGGTGTTGGAGGAGGGCAAAACCGCCTTTCACGCCGGGGGAATCCTCTCCAGCGACACGTTTTATACCGACGACCCTGAAGATTGGAAGATCTGGGCTCGCCACGGCGTTCTGGCGATCGAGATGGAAGCGAACCAGCTCTATACCCTGGCCGCTCGCCACGGAGTGCAGGCTCTGGCGCTCCTTACCGTGAGCGACAGCCTTGTCGCTGCAGATCCCGGTGGTGACCTGAGCTCCGCTGAACGTCAGAGCAGCTTCCATACGATGGTGGAGGTGGCTCTTGGAGTGGGAACGGGCTGGGGGGATTCCGGTACGGGGTGACGCGGCGCCACGGGACTAAGCGAGAAAGAGGAGCGCCACACCGCTCACCGCCAGGACCGCCCCAATGATCTCTCTTACGGTGATTCGGTCGCGAAAGAGGAACACCGTCACCGGGATGAGAATGACAGGAACGGTGGCGATGAGCGTCGCGGTGACCCCCGTGGAGGTACGCTGCGAAGCGTACAGGCCCAGAGACACCCCCAGAAAGGGACCGAAAAACGCACCCCGCAGGGTGTGTCGCATCGCTGTCCTGTCCCGCAGCGCCCGGACCAGAAGGGGCCAGCGTCGCGTCACCAGAAAAACAACAGTGAAACCGACGAGCCCGGCAAGGACGCGGATCTGCGTCGCTGCAAAGGGATCGTACTGCGGCGCGCCGTAGCGGCTGAGTACCAGCCCCAGCGCCTGCCCCACCGCCCCAAGGACGGCAAACCAGATTCCCCGGATGCGGTGCGGGCGGTTTTCCAGGGCGTTCCCCGCGGCGGGCGGCACCGCGGTGACCACCAGAATGATTCCCCCTACGGTGACACCCATCGCCAGCAGCTGCAGCGGCCCCAGGACCTCCCCAAGAACCAGCCACCCCGTTATCGCGGTCATCGGCGGTACCAGCGAGTAGACCACCATCGCCGTCCGGGCGCCTACATCGACAAACGCCTGAAAGAGAAAGAGGTCGCCCATCACAAATCCGATAAGTCCCGAGAGGGAGAGCCAGATCCAGACGTGGCTGCCCGCCCCCGCCGGGAAGGGTGACCCCCGGGAGATGGTGAGAAAGACGGCGAAGATCCCAAGGGCAATAACCAGCCGGATGAGGTTCACCTGCAGCGACCCTACCCGCTTTCCCGCCGCCTCGAAGGAGAGACTGGTTACGGCCCAGCACATGGCGGTGCCCAGCGCTGCGATCTGGCCGATTGTCTGAATATTCACACGTTGCCTGCCTTACGACTCTCGTTTACAATAGTGAACGCGATCATGATGTATGACCAACTGTTCCAGCTGCTTTCCGCATACCGGCGGGGGGCCATTATACTACTGGCACTCATTCCGACAATAACCTTCGGTATGAGCTGGATTCACGGGGTCTACGACGGCCGCTCTGCGCCATGGCGGCAGCTGTACGCGCTGGCGGTGCATCTGGTGACTCTGGCGTTGGCAACGGTTGTCGCCGCTGTCGCCCTTCACCTGTACGAGGGCGGGGGGTGGTCCGACCCCTCTGTTCCGCGGGTGGTGCTGTACGTCCTGCTGGGCAGCTGGGTGTTGACCCTGCTGACGGTGAAGCGGGCCCTGGACTTCCGCTATATTGCCACCGTCCGTAACCCCCTGGTGCTGCTGCTGGGGTGGCTTGCGGGGTGGACTGCCGGA
>SKHA01000144.1 GCA_007117185.1 Spirochaeta sp.
AACGGCCGATGCGTTTGACGGTGTCCCGTGTCCAGGCTTCATCATCGATTATGACCACCCTGAACTCACTCATGCGTTCCGTTTCCCTCCCAGGATCAACCGGACCTCTGTGTATTCACCCTGGACGCACGAGATCTGCAGACCGTCCCCCGGGGCGTAGGAGAGGCGAATACGGTCGTGAGTATTCATGAGTCCAATGTGTTCCGAGAGCCTCAGAGGGTTCAGAAAGGTATTGCCCCTGTCCCGCGCCCGTAGCTGCGCCTGCAGTTCTTCCAGTGTGGTGGGATCAATTCCCGTTCCATTGTCGCGTACGATGATGTGGACCTTGTTGGACTCGTCGAGAAACACGGTGACGGTAAGCCTCCACACGCCGGATTTACCGGGAAATCCGTGCTTGAAGGAGTTTTCCGCAAGAGGCTGAAGCAACAGCTTGGGAACCAGACACTCCCTCACCTGCTTGTCAACACTGACGTCCACAAAGAATCGATCCGTAAACCGTTCTTTCTGAATAAGTATGTAGTTCTCCAGATTCTGCAGCTCCTCGTCCAGACTGACAAAGTGCTCTTCAAAAGCCATGGAGTAACGCATCAGTCTGCTCAATGCTGCCGAAATCCGGTACACCTCCGGAGCATTGCGTGCCAGGGCTATGCTTCCAATCAGTTGCAGGGTGTTGTGAAGAAAGTGAGGGTTTACCTGGGCCTGGAGAGCGTCAATCTGGGCTAGTTTGGCCTGCATCGTCATATCGTACTCGTTACGGATCAGCTCTCGTATCCGTTCGACGAAAAGAGTGATGTGCTGTTCCAGAATGCGCACTTCATCGCCGTCGTGCGTATCCTCCTCGAGTATCAATGTCTCCAACTCGATATTTCTGACCCGTTCTGCCAGCCGGGCTACGGGTCGGCTCATAAGTGCAGAAAGAAGGACGGACGCAATAATCGCACCGATCGCGCTGAAGAGTCCGACGAAGAGTCCGCTGAATACTGTAGGAAGAATGGAACGTACTATCTCTTTCCGCGGAGTCAACTTCATGATCCTCAGTGTGTCCCGGGATCCCCAGGTGGCAAAAACGACCCACGAATCGGATTCCGAAAGATTGTTCTCCCATGCCTGGACCGCTGTCTGGACCACTTCTGTGTTTAAATCCTCTTCACCCGTTGCATCCGGATAGGTGTGCACCACTTCTCCCCCATCGTTAAACAGAAAGAGACGCTCCTGCTGTACTACCAGTAGTCTCTCCATCAATAGATCCAGTGGGCGACGCCGGATTTCCACCTGTATCTGTCCCACCAGTTTGCGGTTGTCAAAAGTGCGCATATCGTGGATAGCCATGATCTGTTCGCCGAACCGTTCGAAAAACAGATTCGTCTGCTCCGTTTCGGATCGGTGAATCAGTGCCGGCAGAACGGTCTGTTCGTCTGGTGATCCGAGAAGACGAACTCCCGGGCGTTCAGCCAGGACTGCAATATCTGAATCGGGAACCAACAGGGTTATGGAAGAGATCGAACTGTGTCTGTTTAGCTGGGTAAGAAGTCGGTCACGAAGAAGTGCGAAATCTCTCAAGGTCCCGCTCTCGTGATCCCACTGTTCCACGGCTCTTCTGAAATCCCTGTCCAGTTCAAGAGCGTAAAACAGTGACATGATTTCGCTGGTATAAAAATGCAGCTGGTCCCGGGCCCAATTGAGTCCTTCCGTATTCAATACGATAGCCGTTTCATAGGCCCGGCGGTAGGTAACCAGCGAGCCGATTCCCGTCATCAACAGTGTCGGAAGCAGCGATACAATCAGAAATACGAGAAATAGTTTATTCCGGAGGGAAACCGATTGCCATCTGCGTCTCTTCTCCGGCATCAAAAACGCTCCATCGCCGACAGTATAATCCTATTCGGCTGGCGCCACACGGAAAAAGAATTCTGGAAAAGTCTTTCTCGACTGAAGTATTCGTTCCTGCACGGCGGCACCAGGGGTTCCTGTCGTAGTGTTTGGTGGAGTTTGGAACCCGTTTCCGCCCGCGTTAGTGCAGCCCGACCTGATGATCTATTCAATATCTCCCCGGGTCTTTGATCGCGACCGACAGGTTGGGGGACCTGGTGACTAGGGTGAGGAACTTGCCAGATACCTGACCGTTACAACGACGAGCATCGAATCCCCCGGCGCTGAAACGCTGAACTCAAGATCACAACCACCGCTTGACATATCCTCCACAAAGAGATATTTATATATCGAAATTACCACTGGTAATTACCAATGGTCAGAAAGCAGAGGTGACGATGGCGAAGCGGAACAGCCCGGGCTCTCCCGGAGCGGAGCGGTTCACGATGACGGTGCTGGAGATGCTGGACCAGGGAACGGCAGTGCGGGAGGTGAACCTGCGCACGGTGGCGCGGCGGGTCGGATGCGCCCACACCAATGCGTACAACTACTTTGCCTCCCTTGAGGAGCTGCTGTGGTGGAGTCTGCGGGAGGCGCTGGAACAGATGGTGCGCGGCGCCGACGCCGGCGCTGGCCAGCCTACCGGAACGGCGGACCCCCTGCTCAGGTACATTGATTTCGCCCTGGAGCACCCCGAGTGGTACCGCCTGGTCTGGCTGGTTCCCCTGAACGGGCCGCCGCCGCCGGAGGTGCTGGCGTACCTCCCCATTCCGGGACAGATGCTGGGGGAATGGCTTGGGGGATACCTGGCGGAGCGGGGCGCTGTACCTCAGGAAGCGGACGTCCAGGAGGGGGCGCGCATTCTCCATCGGTACATCCACGGGGAGCTGGCCATTCGCACCACCGGACGGCTCTCCGAGCCTGCCGCACAGTTTCGCCGGAGTTTGGTGAACACCACCGCCCGGCTCTTTCAGCAGCTCTTCGCCGTCCCCTGGCCCGATCAAACCAACACAGAGAAGGAGAACGAAGGATGAAGCACAACAGATTGATCACCGCGCTGGTGATCCTGATCATGGTAGCGGCGGCGGGGGCGTCCGGCATCGGCGTCTTTTCCCGGGGTGGTCCCGGTCAGTGGCAGTACCGTACCATCAGGGACGAGGTGATCACCATTTACGGTGAGGGGATCTACCGGCACATGTCCGCCGACGTAGCGGTGCAGGGGGTGGGGCAGGACTGGGTGACCCTCTTTCTGGCGGTGCCCCTGCTCGGGGCGGCGCTGCTGTGGGCGCGGCGGGGTTCACATAGAGGACGGTTTCTGCTGGCGGGGGTGCTGGGGTACTTTCTGGTGACCTATCTCTTCTATCTGGTTATGGGGATGTACAACCCGCTGTTCCTGGTGTACACGCTCCTGCTGGGGACGAGCTTCTTCGCGTTCTCCCTCACCCTTGCGGGAATCCACGGAGATGGGCTGCCGCTCCGCTTTGCCCCGACGGCACCGGTGGGAGTGTGCGGCGGTTTTCTTCTTTTCAATACCGCTGCGGTGGCGCTGCTGTGGCTGGGGGTGATCGTGCCTCCGCTGCTGGACGGATCGCTCTACCCGCAGGGGCTGCACCACTACACCACCATGATCGTTCAGGGGCTGGACCTGGGGTTGCTGCTACCGCTCTCGGCGGTGTCGGGGGTGCTGATGATCCGCCGCAGACCGTTGGGGCTGCTCCTCGGCCCGGTGTACCTGGTCTTCCTCTCTCTTCTGATGATTGCCCTGGTGGCCAAGATTGTGGCTATGGGGCTCACCGGGGTCAACGTGATCCCCTCGGTCTTTATCATCCCGGGGATCACCGTCGTCTCGCTGATCTCCGCATTTCTTATGCTGCGGTCCCTTCCAGTGGTAGAATAGAACGCACACTGAGAGGAGGCCACATGGCAGCACACCCGATTCCCGAAGAGATGACCGCTGTTGTTCTGCAGGAGTACGCGGGCGCACAGGCGCTTCAGGTAGTGAGGCGGCCCGTTCCCACCCCCGGCCCGCAGGAGGTTCTGATCAGGGTGGCGGCGTCGCCGGTGAACCCGTCTGATCTGGCGTTTCTTGCCGGTCGCTACGGCCTGGATAAACCGGCGCCGGTGGTTCCCGGGATCGAGGGCTCAGGGACGGTGGTCGCCTCCGGTGGCGGGGTCATGGGACGGTACCTGCTGGGAAAGCGGGTGGCCTGCGTGGCCCCTGCCCGGGGTGACGGTTTGTGGGCGGAGTACATGGTGGCCCCTGCCGGGAACGCCCTGCCGCTGCACCGGTCGGTGGAGCTGGAACAGGGAGCGATGTCCCTGGCCAATCCGCTGACGGCGCTGGCGTTTATGGAGATCGCCCGGGCCGGCGGTCATACCGCGATCGTCAATACTGCTGCGGCCAGCGCGCTGGGGCAGATGGTTCTGCGGCTGGCAGCGCGGGCCGGGATTGTGGTGATCAACGTTGTCCGCAGGCAGGAGCAGGTTGAACTGCTCACCCGGCAGGGGGCGGCGGTGGTCCTGAACAGCGCTGATGAGGGGTTTCCCGGTCGGCTCAGGGATGCGTGCCAGCAGCACCGGGCCCGCCTGGCCTTTGACGCCGTCGCCGGAACGATGACCGCGCAGCTGCTGGAAGCGCTACCGAACAACGGCCGGGTGACGGTGTACGGCGGCCTCTCCATGGAGGCGACGGAGATCCTGGCGACCCACTTCATCTTTCAGGGCAAATCGGTGGACGGCTTCTGGCTGACGCCGTGGATGGAGAGGAAGAATCTCCTGCAGAGCATGCTCTTCTGGCGGCGGGCCCAGAGGTTGATGACCAGCGCCCTGCAGACCCACGTCCGTGTCCGCTACCCCCTGGCTGAGGCCCGCAACGCGGTGCTGGACTACCAGCGGCAGATGACCGGGGGAAAAGTGCTCATCATTCCGTGACGCGGCTCAGGGTCATTTCTCGAACCGCTTCCATGAGCACAGCCTGCGCTGCAGCAGGTCCAGCAGCGAGAAGATCCCGAAGCCGACCATGCTGATCGCGACGATGCCGGTGGTCATGTCGGTGTAGGCCGCTTTCATCCAGCTGTCCACGATGAAGAACCCCAGCCCCCGGTTGGTGAAGAACGTCTCGGCGAAGAAGAGTACCGCCAGAGCGGTGGCTGAGCCGATGCGCAGCGCCGTCAGTAGCGCCGGGAGGATCGCCGGGATGATGACGTACCGCAGCTGGTCCCGACGGCGTCCCCCCAGGAGGGTCAGGGATTGGCGATACCCTTCCGGTATGGCCGCCACCGAATCCCTCACCGCCACCAGCACCTGGAAGAACAGGACCAGCCACAGCAGGAATATCCGCGCGCCTTCGCCCACCCCGGCCAGCAGAAAGACCAGGGGCAGCAGGGCGATCTTGGGCACCGGGTAGAGGATGTACACCAGCGGGGTGAAGAGGCGGCTGACCCAGCCGACCCGTCCCAGGGCGACACCCAGCGGCAGGGCCACCACCGTTGCCAGGGTCAATGCGGCGACCACCCGTCCCAGACTCGCAAGCAGGTGGGGCAAGAGGGTGGTACCGGCGATTTCCATGAAACGGTGAAGGACGGCGCCGGGGGTGGGCAGGACGAAGCTGCCCACGGCGGTGCTGGTGAGCCACCACAGCAGCAGGAACGCGGCCGGTGCGATCAGTGAGACCGGCGAGACGGGGCGTTCACCCACGGCGGTCGTCCTCGAAGTGGTGGCGCATCCGGCCGATGGCGCTGAGAAAGTCCTGGTCGCCCCGGTGGTGGTGGCGCCGGGTGGCGAAGGGCTGGCGCCAGGGGTTGTCCACCACGGTGAGCCCCCGGGGGTGCTCCCGGAGGATGCCGATGCGGTGAGAGAGGAAGACCGCTTCTTCCAGGCTGTGGGTCACCAGCAGCGCCGCCGGGCCGTCGGCTGCCTGCAGCGTCATGAAGTCCTCCTGCAGTTCTTCCCGGGTGATCGCATCCAGGGCGGAAAAGGGCTCGTCCAGGAGGAGGAGCTGGGGGCGGTGCGCTCTGGTTCGGGCGAGGGCCACCCGCTGGCGCTCGCCCCCGGAGAGTTCCCCGGGGTAGGCGCTGCCGCGGTGCTTCAGCCCCACCTCACGCAGCGCCTCGTCGGCTGTTCTGGTTCGTTCGCCCCGGGGCACCCCCCGCAGCCTCAGCCCCAGGGCTGTGTTGTCCCGGGCGTTCATCCACGGGAAGAGTCCGAAATGCTGCTGTACCAGCCCAACCCGCCGGTCTCCCTGTTCCAGGGGGACGCCGTTCAGGGTTGTGGTCCCGCTCCAGGGTCTGTGAATCCCTGCGGCGAGGTGCAGGAGGGTTGTCTTTCCCACCCCGGATCGTCCCACCACCGCCACCACCTCTC
>SKHA01000321.1 GCA_007117185.1 Spirochaeta sp.
GCCAGTATTCAGTAACCTCGACGGTTCTGTCTACAATTCTCCGGAAGTCTTCCCCGAATACCGCTCTGGGAGCGATAGCGTTATTCTGGTTGAACTCTATCCAGCGGGGGTGTTGGGATACCTTGGTCACCAGGTCTTCCATCCACTCGATCATCCCCTGCGGGGTACCCTGACGGACTGCCAGACCACGCCAGATGTGCTCATCGTTCAACTCGGGGTATCCCAGTTCAGCGAAGGTGGGGGAATCCTCAAAGCCGGGCAAACGCTCCGGAGAAGCTACCGCCGCTACCCACAAGTCACGACCGGCCGCGTTGAAGGGGTTGCCCATCTGCACATCAGCGGAGCCGCCCAGTACTGCCGCTGCACCCAGAGGACCGGACACAAACGGTACAGCCGAACCTTCAACTCCGGTGGCTTCCCAGATCATCAATGCTTCAAAATGCTTGTTGGCGCCCAGCACCGGCACTGCCCAGATCTGTTGTCCCGGCCGGCTCCGTGCGTCCGCGATAATGCCCTCAAAGTCCATTCCGGCGTCGCGGTCACTCTTACGGATAATGACTGCCGAAGGGTCCTTCTGGATTTTGGCCAGCCAGTGATATCCGTCGATGTACACACTCGGGTCGAAGTCGTTGGAAACCACGTTGTTCACGTTTGACATCGCCATGGCGAAGATGGTGTAGCCGTCAGCAGGCCGTGCCATCACCGCATTGGAGGCGTTCATGGTAGCACCACCGGTGACGTTTTCCACCACAAAGGTCGCGTCAGTGAACTCCCGGGATATTTCGGCGAAAAGCCGTACTGCCACGTCGGTACCACCACCGGCACCCACGTGGGTAATGATGGTAATCGGGCGGGTTGGCTGCCAGGGGCCCGCGTCTGCCGCCGGCGCGGCTGCAGCCGGGGCGGCCCCTTCCTGTTGACCACCGGCGAAAACGCCAAAGGTCAATGAAACAAAAAGCAACAGAACTAATGCTCGCTTCATATTTTTCTCCTTTATAGAACCAAAAATTTCACACCGGACCCTACGGCCCGGTTTTATTACTCGATCATCCCCAGGACACGCTTCGCCGCCCGGAGGTAGTTGGTGTTGGCCATCTGGGCAAGGCCCATCCCCTCGACAACCTCTTTCATTCCGGCGTAGTTCTCGCTTTCGGCGCAGGCAGTTTCGATCTGCGCTCCGTTAAACCACACCGTTGCATACTCGCATATGATCCCGTCAATAGTGAATCCGTAGCGCATCTTTTCCACGCCCACCGGGGCGAGGCTGGGATGGCTGCGAGCCATCTCGATAAACGTCTCGATAGGATACTCGTCCTTGTCCAGGGCGATCTCTACCTGCAGGTGCGAAAGGATCTCTGAGAGATCTGTTTTGTTCACCGGAAACTGAAACTTTCCGCGGGGTTGAAAGATTTCGTACCCGTCGGGAGTCTCCCCAACCTTTGTCTTGATGTCCAGCAGACCATCGCGAACCTTCACGTTGGCCTCGTTGGTGTGGACCGAGAGAAAGTAGGTCTCTTTGGGCATCTTGCGCGCAGCGAAGAGCACTGTTTTTCCGTTCCAGATCTTACTCTGAACCAGCTCTATCACTCCCTGTCCAAAGACGCGAAACTCAGCTCGCGGTACGATCTTTGCCGCGTCGTCAGCGGAAGTAGCAACATTTTTTGCAAACACGTCAGGCATTCCTGTCCTCCTGTATATTTTCGGCTTTCGCGCCAATCGTAGCACGGGCCTTCAAACACCGACCAATCAAAAATATTTTATCGAGTAATAAATACCTTTATACCCGAACTGTTATACCCGAACTGTTATACCCGAACTGTTATACCCGAACTGTCATGAGCTGAAGAGCTCACTGAGCAACGGCTGCAACTTCTTCCGGGAGTACCCCAGATTTCCCTGGGCGTACAGAGCAAGAGCGGGACTGGACGAGCCGGAGATTTCCGAAAGCTGTAAATCCTTCTGGTTCAAAAACGAGAGGAGGCGCTCTCGGAGCGTCTGATCCGGGCAATACACCACCAGCTCCCGGGTAAAAGAGGGGCTGGTATACGCGTTCATTGCAATCAGCACATCCAGACTGCGGGAGCGGGCAAAGGCATCCATCGCACCGGCAAGATCGCTTCCCTTCTTCAACCAGTCGGTAATGGGAAGCAGGACCGAGCCGATTCCAACCTGGACCGCGCCGAGTTTCCACTCCTTATAATCCTTGCGCAGCAAGTCTTCAGTACCCAGAGCGGAGACGTTGAACTTCTCCCGCTGCAGATCATCAAAGAGCTGCTGCCGGTCCGCGCCGGTGCGCGCCAGCAGGGTCTCCACCATCTGCTGGTCTTTGGGTGTAGCCCGCTCTGCTTTCGGGTCGAGGTTGACTGTGTCCAGGAGGATCGTACCGAGCAGAAGTTTGGCAACGCCCGGCTCCAGCAGCGCTTCGTCCTGCTGCAGCATGAGCTCTGCCACCAGAGTGGCCACCGACCCCACCGGTTCGATGATCCGCGGAGACGCATCGGGGAAGAGGCCCTCATCCTTGTGGTGATCGATGACCCCGGTCACTACAGAGGCAAACTTCTCCTGCGGAGCGGCCAGTTTGTTGTGATCCACCAGAATGAGGGACAGGCGGCCCGCGGCTTGTAGTTCGTCCAGATCGATCTCGTCCGCAAAAATCAGCTGGTCCACGTTGATTCCCGCTTCGGTGATCAGATAGACCGCTTCGGTACGCAGCTTGAAGTCTGCCCGGGGAATGTTGATCACCGGCACCGCTCCACGGAGGTAGGCGTACAGGACCGCCGCCTGCATCGAATCCAGATCCGCCGCCTCGTTACCCATGACGCACTCGACAGGGTTAGCCGAGGTGATCACCTGGCGACTTGCCGCAAGAAATTGGTTTACTCGTACTGCTGCCGCTTTTTCGGCCATATTATGCCTCCTGAAGGTTTCGTTGTCAGTTTTGATTCGACTGTATCGTCCGGCACATCCGGACTGCTGTCAATCCGCGCCGGGGTAAGTCGATAAAAAAATATTTTGTCAGGGCTATCGAGAATATGACGAGTCAAGATGCTGCAATTCGTTGAACAACGAGCACCGGGCCGTTTATGCTCCTTTGCTGCGTTGCTTAGCACCAACAATTCATAACTCTACGTTCCCACAGGAGGCTTCCATGAAAAAAACCGAGAAAACCGGCGGCATCTTCACGTCCAAGGCAAAGATGATTCAACTTGAGATGGACCGGTACTTCAGCTTCATCGATCAGGGAGCACTCCTCCTGGAAGAGGCGATCAAGAAATACCTTGAGGGGAAGATGGAAAGCTTCGAGGCGAAAGCGGTGGAAATCGACTCTATCGAACGTAAGGCCGATGACTTGCGCCGCCAGATAAAGCACCGACTGTATGCGGAAATGCTCATCCCCGATTCCCGGGGGGATGTTCTGGGACTGCTGGAGACGCTGGACAACGTGCTGGATGTGGCAAAGCACGTGACCACCCACTTCAGCATCGAGACCCCGGAGATCCCGGGGTTCCTGAAGGATGATTTCCTGGAGCTGACCGAGACGTGCGTAAAGGCGGTGCTGGAACTGACTCTGGCGGTGCGGGCGTTCTTTCGCGAGCTTTACCGGGTCACTGAGCACCTGGACAAGGTCCACTTCTGGGAGCACGAGGCAGACGTGATCGAGGAGCGAGTCAAGCGGAAAGCGTTTGCTTCCGAGGAGATAACCCTGTTCAGCAAGAAGGTGCACATGCGTTACTTCGCCGAGCGGATCTCTCTGCTGGCCGACGAGTCGGAAGCTGTGGCTGAACGTCTCGCGGTCTACGCGATCAAGCGCGCGATCTGAGAGGCCGGTAATGGGAATCCTCGGTCTCTTTTTTCTTTCCAGTGGACTGTATATGGGATGGTCCCTCGGGGCCAATGACGCGGCAAATATCTTCGGGACAGCCGTCGGGACGCGGATGATCAAGTTCCGCACCGCCGCATTCATCTCGGCATTGTTCATCACTCTGGGTGCAGTGATCAGTGGGGCCGGTGCCGCCAAGGGGCTGGGTGCCCTCGGGGCAGTTGACGCGCTGGCGGGCTCCTTTGTGGTGTCTGCTGCTGCAGCGACGACGGTGCTGTGGATGACCAGGGCGGGGCTGCCCGTCTCTACCACCCAGGCAATTGTCGGGGCCATTGTGGGCTGGAACCTCTTTTCCGGCAATCCCACAGATCAGGCTGCGCTGACGCGGATCGTAGGGACCTGGATCTACGGTCCCATCCTTGGCGCCGGTATCGCCTTTATTCTCTTCTTCATCGTCAAGTTCATCCTGGAGAAACTTGATATCCACCTCATACGGATGGACAAGTATACCCGGGTGGCACTGGTCCTGGCGGGAATTTTCGGCTCCTACAGCCTGGGGGCCAACAACATGGCCAACGTGGTGGGTGTCTTTGTTCCAGCGTCACCGTTCGTGGATCTGCAAATCCTCGGCATCACCGTAACCGGCATTCAGCAGCTGTTCCTGATGGGCGGGCTTGCAACTGCAGTTGGGGTCGCCACCTACTCCAAAAAGGTGATGATGACCATCGGCAACAACCTCTACAAGCTTTCTCCAGTTACCGCTATCGTCGTGATTGTTTCCACGGCGATGGTGCTGTTTCTCTTCGCTTCGGAAGGACTCAAGCTGTGGATGGAGTCAATGGGGCTGCCGTCGTTTCCGCTGGTACCGGTTTCCCAGTCCCAGGCGGCTGTAGGCTCGATTATCGGAATCGGTCTGGCAAAAGGGGGGAAGAATCTGAACCTCAAGCTGCTCAGAAACATCGTCCTTGGCTGGATCGCAACCCCGACCTCGGCAGCGGTTCTGAGCTACATCGCGTTATTCTTTATGCAGAACGTCTTTCTGCAGCAGGTTCACATGTAGTCGTTCGTAGCCTGACCCGTGGGGCACCTGACCCACGGGTCGCCTGGCCTGCGGGTCGCCTGGCCTGCGGGTCGCCTGGCCTGCGGGTCGCCGATAGTTGACACTCAACGGCATACCGTGAGAGTGTCGGTTATCGGTTGACTCACGTCGGGCAATCCCGTCTGTTTGCGCGCCAGCGCACCATTTGCCTGAAGCCGTAAATTAACTACGTGCAACCCCTCGCGGGAAGAGTTTCACACACAAGGAATGATATGCAATCTCAGACGTTTTCCGGGTTCGCCCTGTCCGGCCCCATTCTGGCGGCAGTACAGCGCGAAGGCTACACCACCCCGACAGATATTCAGGCCAGCGCCATTCCGCCCCTCCTTGAAGGGCGGGACTTGCTGGGAACTGCCCAGACCGGCACCGGCAAGACAGCAGCGTTTGTACTACCCCTGCTGGATCGCCTCATGAAAGAGCGGGCCGACCTGCCAGCGGGTGCCGCCGATGTTCGCCCCGATCGCGGGCGCTCGGATCGTGGTCGTCCCGGACCGGCGCGTCCCCGGGCGCTGATCCTCGCTCCCACCCGGGAGCTGGCGATACAAATCGATCAAAGCATAAGCGGCTACGGAGCCGGGTGCGGCATCAGCCACACCGTGGTATTCGGTGGAGCTCCCAAACCGACTCAGGCGAGCAAACTGCGCTCACGACCCCAGATTCTTACCGCCACCCCCGGCAGGCTCATGGACTTCATCGGCGAGCGGCTCATTGATCTCTCCCAGGTTGAGATCCTGATACTGGACGAGGCAGATCGCATGCTCGACATGGGATTCATTCCCACTGTCCGACAGATCGCCGCGATGGCGGACCGGCGCAACCAGACGGTCCTTTTCTCGGCGACGATGCCGCGGGAAATTGAAGGGTTGGCGCAGGAGTTGCTGAAGAATCCCCAACGAATTGCCATTGCGCCCAAGGAGATGACGGTGGAGAAGATCCGTCAGTCCGTGCTGTATATGGATAAGGAACACAAAGGAACCATGCTGCCCCAGTTGATCCGGGACCGCGGGATGTTCCGGGTAATCGTCTTCACCCGGACCAAGCACCGCGCCAGCCGGATCGCCACAATGCTGGGCAAGGAGAAGATCCCCTCCGATTCGATCCATGGGGACCGCAGCCAGAACCAGCGCCAGCGCGCGCTGGAGAGTTTTCGCCGCGGTCGCATTCAGGTTCTGGTGGCAACAGACGTTGCCGCCCGCGGTATCGACGTGGACGACGTGACTCACGTAATCAACTTCGAGATACCCAACGAAC
>SKHA01000002.1 GCA_007117185.1 Spirochaeta sp.
CGACGATGGTGGCGGGGGCGACAATGGAAGCGGGGGCGACAATGGTAGCGGAAGCGACGATGGTGGCGGAGGCGGCAATGGAAGCGGGGGCGGTTCCAGCTCAGACAACTCCGCCTGGGAAGAAGCTGAAGCCGCGAAGGAGGCAGCCCGACAGCTCCTGGAAGAGGAGACCGCACGGGTCATCGGGGAGCTGGACGCCCAGGTGGAAGAGCTGGCCCGAATCGACGCCGATATGCGCTCGTTTCTGCAGGCCCCGGTGTACAACACCTACGGGGCAACGCCCATCGCCGCCGATCCCTGGCAACTGGAAGCGCTGACCGGCTCAAGTAGCGCCGCCATAGCGTCAGCACAACGGGATTTCCGATCGCTCCAGGAGACGGCGGAGCTGCAGGAACGGATAAACCAGACCAATCAGAGGCGGGCGCTGGCGATTGTTCAATCCGAAGCGGTTGGTGATCCGGTGCGTCTCAGCGACGGTAGCTACCTGACAACAGTTCCCATGCCGGTGATCACCTTCCACGCCCTTGAGCTGGATCTCGCCGCCCACTACGACAGCGCCCGGCGGACGGACAACGCTCTCGGAGAGGGGTGGTTCTTTCCCCTGGACTCACGGATCTATCTGGGAGGTCCCGTTCCGGTTGAAGCTGACTCTCTGATTGCGGAGGCCACGGGAGCACTTGCCGCCACCCGGTCGGAGCTGAACCACAGCTGGGGACAAATCTTCTCTGTGGCAGACCCGGAGCAGCCTCTTGGGAACGCGCTGGAGGAGCTGAACGCCCTGAAACTCGCTGTTCAGGAGCTGAACCTCCGTATCCCCCCGCTGGAAGAGGAAGCGTCGCTGCTGCAGGTGGAAGCCGGCACATATACTGCCCTTCGTCTGGACATCGAGCAGGCCCTGATGGAGATCGCCGGGATGACCGCAACGATTCAGCCGCTGCCGCAGTATGTCCAGCTCTGGAGAGCCACCGCGACGGCACTATCCCGGGACCGGGAGTCGTTCCTCGAGCTGCAGGAGGAGGCGGAGGTACTTCGGCAGGCACACCTGTCTGTGGGAGCGACAAACGCCGGGGTGGTGCGCCAGGGTCAGCCGGCGTATCTGGGAGCTACCGGTCCGGATACGGCGGTTCTCATGGGCACTGACAGTTTTCCCCGTCTCTTTCTCAGGGACCCTCAGGAGGACACCCCGGGCTTTCTCGGCTACCGCACAACCACCTCTACCGACGGGGTGCTCCTCAGGGAAGCGCCCCGTGGCAGGTGGCGCCATCTCACCCCCGGCGGCGAGATCAGACACTACGACGTCTCAGGCCGCCTTCACGCTCTGGAAGACCGTAACGGAAACACTCTTGAGATTGACTGGACCTCCGGGACGCTTCGCAGCGGAACCGGTGTGGAACTGCTGCGCTTCACCGTCACCGCCGGGCGGATCAGCCTGCAGTACACCTCCGGAACAACTGTAATCTTTCACCGTACCGGGGGACTGCTCACCCGGGTTGACTCGCCCCGGGGCACCGTCTCCTACCGCTACGACGATGGGAAAGAGCACCGGCGCATGACCGGGATCACCACCACCGCAGGAACAACGGAAGTGCAGTGGGGCCACACACCGGCCACACCACGGGTTATCAGCGTGACGGACACCGAGGGCGGAGTTGAGCGCTTCGGCTACCCCCGGGAAAACCTGCGGTACTACAGCGACCCTGACGGGGTGACAACAACGTATCTCCTGGATGACCACCGTACCGTCCGGACCGTTCTCCCCACCGGCGCTGAGATCCATCACCACCAGAACGGCGAGGCCACCGGCTCGTACTCCCGGCAGTGGAGCTACCATCCCGGGGGGGAGGTGGAATCGTATCAGGACAATCGCGGTTTCTGGGAGCACGCCCAGCGCGACCGCTACGGTGGGGTAACCCGGCTTTCCAGCGACCGGGGTCTCCACGAGACGATCCAGCGGGACGACCTGGGCAACGCCCTGCGCATTTCCCGCCCCACCCGACCGGATCTGTTTCTGCGGCGCAACATCGATGGCTCGGTTGCCACCGTCAACACCGACACCGGAGCAGCGTTCGAACTTGCCTACGATCAGCTGGGCCGGATCAGGGAGATCCACCGGGACGACGGCCAGATGCAGCGTTTCATTCACGACATGGAGGGACGCATCCTCCGGGAGGAGCTCCCCGGAGAGATCCACCGTACCTACCGGTACGACCCCGCAGGGCGGCTGACCTCGTTCAATGAGGAACGTCCCGGGGCGGAGATCACCCTGGAGTACCGCTACGACCCGACGGGGAATGTTGTCCAGGAGTACCGCAACGGTCTGCTCTACCGGGAATCCTCCTGGGATACCCTCGGCCGGCCCCTGAGCCACCGCTACACGGACGGTATCTCCGAACAGTTCACCTGGAGCGCTGCCGGGCGTCTGCAGCGCCACCTGACCCGCAGCGGTGCCGAGTACCACCTCACCTACGACGCAGCAGGGTTGCCGTCGGCGATGGAGGAACGAACCAGCGGGTACTGGCGCACCATCACCACCGACAGCTGGGGAAGACCGGCAACGATTACCGACAGCGACGGCGCCCGGTGGGAGCTGGGATTTGACGATTCCGGAGATCTGCAGTCGATCCGTAACCCTGACAGGTCGCTGTTGACCCTGCAGAAGCTGCCCGGCGGGATAACCCGGACCCGACTGACCGATGGTGGAACGATACTGCTGGACCGGGAAGCACGATTTGACCCCTTCGGACGCCCGGTAGCGGTGACTGAACACGGTCAGGAAGCCCACACCTGGCGCTATTTTTCGAATCGTCGGGAGGTGTGGACCAGCCACGGGTTGGAAGAGGGAGCAACCCTGGACCGCTTCGGCCGGGTTATCCGCCGGGAGTTTCCCGACCATTCATATGAGACCCTCCACTGGGACACCGCCGACCGGGTGGTCCGGTTCATAGACCGACTGGGTCGGGAGACCACCTCGGACCATCAGGACGGTCCCGGGATGATCCCGACGGCGGACCGGCGGCTATCGGACCCGTTGCACCGGATTCTCCACCACGAGTCGGTGGACTTTCTGGGCAGGACTGTGTCGCAGGAGTTCACCTATCCCGACGAGTGGTCGCTGCTGGTGGCCCTGCCGGGGATGTCCCTGAGAGAACGGGTTGACCGCCCCGAGGGAACCCGCCGAATTACCACCCCCGGTGGTGGATCATGGTTGATTCGCGAGGACGCCCTGGGTATGCCCCGGCAGGTCCTCTCTCCGGAAGGACGATCCACCACCATGTCCTGGAATGACCGCCGCCAGATCCTGACCTTTCGCGGGGACACCCCCGGGGCGGCGCTGCGGGAGTACCACTACGATCAGTCAGGAAATCTGACGGAACTGTTCACCGGTGTCGGGACAGTTGTGGTCAGCCGAGACAGGGAAGAAGCCACGGTGACGGTGAGTACACCCCGGGACCGGCTGGAGCTGGGTCATTCACCCCATGGCGCGGTCCTGACCGAACGAAGGGTCCGCGACGGAACAGCTCTGGTAGATCGCACCTGGGAGCGGGACGAAACCGGCGCGGTTACTGCGGTGCGAGACGCCCTGCAGGCGCTGGAGGCGCGGGTCTCTCCCACTCCCGGGGGACAGCTGGTGCGGTTCAGCGGGCCCGAGACGGTGGAGATCCACGTCAGGGAAGACCAGGGCAGGACGACGATGATAACCATCTCCGGGTTGCGTCCCCAGCCGGTGGAGGTTGTTCTGGACCGCCACCGGGATGTTGTTGTGGACGGTCTCGTGAAGCTCACCCACCATCTCGGTCGAGGTGAACACCTGGGTGACGAGTATCACCGCCTGGCCCTTGTGTCACCCTCGGGGCTGTCTCGTGTGCAGGACGTTCTGGCATCCCACCGGGACGACCTGGGGCGGATTGTGGGAGAGCGAACCTTCGACGGCGTCTATCGGACCTACACCTACGACGCTCAGGGACACCACGTGGCTTCATCGGGGATTCCTCACCCCGCTGTCCGCTCAGCTCTTCAGGAGATAACCCGGCGCGCCGGGGTGATCCCCGTCGACGCGGCGGCCCCGGCGACGACCCCGGGGGTTGACCACCACCAGGTAATCCATCGGGATGGGGACGGCCGTCGAGAGACCCCGACCCTGCAGTGGGACCCGGCTGGACGGGTCACCGGTATCCGCGAGGAGGATGGTTCGCAGACAGTGATTCATTATGACTCCCTGCTGGATCTGGCCGAGGAGATCATTCACCCCGACGGCAGCTTCCGCATCCACCACGATCATCGGGGCACCCCCGTCCAGGTCCACCACAACGGGGACGTCTTTCGAGCCCTCGTCTTTGACATGTCTGCCGGAGACCTGGAACTCACCTTCCGATACTGGATCCTGAGCTCCTCCGGGGAAGCAGAAGGGAGCGGAGATGCACAGCCGGCCACAGCGGGGCGCTACCGCGGCGTGACGCTGCCCCAAGGACACGTGGCGCTGGAGCTGTTCATCAACAACCGTCCCCTTCTTGCCCAGGACGGGCAGGACCTGTACGTCCATTTCACCGACCCCCGGGGGACCACCCGGGGGATACAGCTGGTGCCCCTCGCGGGGTTGCCCCGATACTACCCCCTTGAGGAGAGGGGCACCGCGTCTCCACCCCTGCCACGGCCGCGTGCCCTGCCTTTTTCATCGTCCTTCGCAGCGCTGGACGGCATACCCGGCACCGGTCTGTATCGCAGCCGCAACCGGACCCTCATTGCTGCGGCAGAGCTCTTCACCACCGCCGACCCCGGCATGGACGGACTGGACCTGTACCAGTACGCCGGAGGCGATCCGGTGAACCACATCGACCAGGACGGGCTGAAAATCACCCCGGTCTCGCGGACCTACCGGCAGCAGGATGCCCGCTACGGACAGCAACGCCTCGGGCTGACCAGCAGGTACTCCATTGCCGACTATGGGTGCGTTCTCCTGGCGGGGACGCGTCTGGTCCACGCCGTAACCGGACGGGAAGACGTGGACCCCGGGCAGATGAACCGGCATTTTTCCGAGTACGGGGCGTTCAATCCGCATGGAGCCCTGGCCGCCCAGTCCATCGCGGAGGTAACAGAACAGCTCACCGGTCACGCCGTCCGGCACCTGGCGATCAACCCGCAGGAGGTCAATATGACGGAGATATCCCGCTATCTGGCGGACCATCCGGATCAGGAGTTCGCCATCGTTGCGCGCCTGGCTACCCAACCGACCAGGGGCACCAAAAAGACGGTGATCCGTTCTGGTTACGAACATACCCTGAACGTGGTCGGATTCGATGAACTGGGAAACCCGAGATTTATCGATACCAGCACCCGGGACCGCCACCAGGCGGGAGACCATGAACGGGTACTGCGCTACGATGTCTACAGTTACAGCGCATGTCCCCAGTACCGATAGCGACGCAGGCAGTTGTAACAAGACGGCCGGACCGCCATAATGCGCCGCATGGCACAGGAACGAACATATGTAATGCTCAAACCCGGCGTGATTCAGCGCCGACTTGTTGGTGAGGCCCTTGGCAGAATTGAAGCAAAGGGTCTCAAGATCATCGGTCTGAAGCTGATGCAGATTCCCCGCTCCCTGGCGGAGACGCACTACGGCGAGCATCAGGGGAAGCCGTTTTTTCCGGATCTGATCAGCTACATCACCTCCGGCCCGGTGGTAGCTTTTGTGGTCAGCGGTGAGAGCGCCATCAGTCGCGTTCGCATGCTTGCAGGGGCCACAAAGGCTGAAGAAGCGCTGCCCGGGACGATTCGCGGTGACATGGCAGCGGTGACTACCAAGAACATCATCCACGCTTCTGATTCGGTAGAGAGCGCTGACCGGGAGATCGGGCTGTTCTTCCAGGACCAGGAGATCATCGACTGGCAGGACCCCCTGGAGGCGTGGACGGTCTGAGACGGCCTTTACACGGCAGCCCATTTTTCGTATCATTCCGGGACGGTATGGCGCCGTACCCAAGTGGTAAGGGAGAGGACTGCAAATCCTTCATTCGCCGGTTCGAATCCGGCCGGCGCCTTTGATAACGCTCTGGAGCTACACCGCTTCAGGGCGTTTTTCTTTGTCTTTCCACCGGCGGTAAAACCCGAGGGCTACCAGCATCATCGCGTGATCAAAC
>SKHA01000391.1 GCA_007117185.1 Spirochaeta sp.
CCACCTGAGTGGTGTAATTCCGAGCGGAGGTCGAAGCAAGCCACCACCGTCTCCGGTATGCTGTGGATCACCACAACCACACAGCGTAAGGAGACAGACACGGTGGCAGACGACAGCAAGCGCACTGTTGGAACTGGTCTGATCCAACGAAAGTCTGAAAGGTCAACATCCCAGATCGAGCTTCTCTTAAAGTCATTGATGCAGAGGTATCCCATTGACACCCGACGGGCCGCGACGGGATCGTCTTTCTTCGAGCCGGAAAAGACCTACCGCCCCTCACCGCCCTCCACGTTCCCGTAGCCGGCCAGCATGGTATCGATCCCAGACTGCGCCTGTTCAAACATAAGCAGATACTCCGACAACTGCGTCCGGAGTATTTCGTTCTCTTCCTGAAGTTCAACGACCGCCCGGTTTGCCCGCACCGTTTGTTGCGTATTGTCGGCCTTGCGCAGCACCGACTCGGCGACGCGAAGCACCAGATCGCGCTTCTGCGCGTTCAGATCCTCCAACTGCCCCCGCATCTCCCCGTTGATCGACCGAAGTCCATCCTCAGTCTCGACGCGCTTGGCGATCTGACGGGTCAGATCCTCGTTACTCACGCGCAATTCTTCGGTAGCCCGCGCAAGATCTGAAAAGAGGACGCCGTACGGCCGGGTCAGCCCGGTGTGAATCACGCCGAGATAGATCAGATAGAAGGACAGAAGCTTGAGAAGGTGCCCCACCATGTTTGCCGTGCCGTCTACACTCACGTAGGCGGTAAACGCCAGTTCCGCGAGGATCGTCAGAACCAGAGACGCGGCTACCAGGCGAAACAACCGCCGGTCGGAGCTCTCGCGGTGTCGAACCAATCGCCACAACGCGCCACCGACAATAAGGACGATTACATACTCACTCCACCGTTTAAACGGCGTCAGACCGACACCCTCGATAAAACAGTCCGGGAAAAGGTCGGTGCCCATCACCAGAAAGATCGCACCGCCGGTAACAACACCGATCAGCACGGTCACCGCCCCCAGCGGCAGCCGTCGTTTGAGAAAGGTAGGGGCGGTGAAAAGCGTGCACGCCTCGAGATATCGCGCAGCAATCCACAGTTGCGTCGGCTCGTTGGCGGAGATCCCCGGAAAGACCCCCATCCCCTTGTAGCTCAACGTATGAACAAGATCCAGAACACCCACGCCAAAATACGCAATACCGAGAAACAGCAGATAATCGTTGGTACTGAACCGCCGCGACGGCCACGCCATCATCAGAATCGCCCAGGCCACGGCGATACTCGCAAACTCCGCCAGACCGTGAAAAAGCAGGAAGTTCCGGTCCGCAACAACGATTGCCGTAACGACCAGCGGAATCCCGACCAGGAAGTGCCACACCGGAAAACGCGTATCGTTACTCATACAACCATCCTAATGCCCGGACGTTCGATTTAGAAGAGTAATTTGGAACGCCCCGGCGTGTTTGGGCGTACACGGCTGTCCAAAAACGGGGCCCTGGTAGTATTGTGGAGTAGATTGATGAGGTACCCGTGAGCAGAACCGGCAACGAACCAGTGACAGGACACCCTTCGGCGAGGGTGCTCGTCATCGAAGCGCTCCTTCTCTTTGGTGGTGTACCACTACTCTTTCTCTTCGATCTTCCCCGCGGTGTGACGCCGGCGATCATGCTGCTCTCGTTCGTCTACGTGGCGGTTCAGGCGATCCGCAACCGACTGATCCCAAAGCGCTCGTTGGGACTGAACGGGTTTCGCCGGTTCGGCCCGCCCCTCTTGCTGTTTGCCGTCTTTGCGGTCGTGTCGACCGTGGTGGTGGCGCTCCTCGAGCCCGAGAGACTCTTCTCGGTTGTCCGGACCAATCCCGGTCTCTGGCTGCTCATGCTCGTCGTGTACTGCCTCTTCTCGGTCTATCCTCAGACCCTCGTCTTCCGCAGCTTCTTCATCGGACGCTATCGGCCTCTCTTCCGCGACGAGTGGATGCTCCTGCTCGCGGGTGCCGTGGCCTTCGCGTGGGCGCACACGATCATCGCACATCCCCTCGTCTTCGCGCTGACCTTCTGTGGCGGAGTTCTCTTCGGCCGAACATGGCTGAAGAGCCATTCCGCTCTGGCGGTGTCCATCGAGCACGCGCTCTACGGGTTCTGGCTCTTCACAGTGGGGCTCGGCGGGTACTTCGCTTTCCCGGGGGGCTGAAGTGGTATTCAAGCTGCACATGCCTCGGCGCCGATCGCCCCCTCACGAAAGAGCGACGCCCTTCTTCATGCAGCGGTCCCTCGAAGCCGGTTTTTGTTGACAAACAGCTCACCCACGAGGCAAAAACCCATCTCTCCCGGATTCTCGAAGAGGTGAACGGGGTGAGGTGTTTATCATCAGCCGCAATGGAACGCCAATCGCGGAGCTTCGGGCCCGCGAGCCTTCTCCTCGCACCCAAACAGATCCGGTCTTGTCCCGGATCTCCGTGAAATACGAGCCGGGAAACTTGAACTGCCTCTGTCACCCCGGGACTGGTGGAGCCGTGTTGTTGTCCAGTATCGTCTTGACGTCCTGCCCCTGAACACCGTAACCCTGTTCACGGCGGTCAATTTACCGACAATACACAAAGACTCTGCGGATACGGCGTCACAACGTTTTGGTGACCTCCGCACCGTCCACCGTCCAACCGTGGCCACACGTGGCCGAACCGCATTAACTCAATCCACTACCAAATACACCAATAGAACACGAGATCAAAAAGGATGCCGGGACCAGCCCCTTTCTTGAAACTACGGCAGATATGGAGCTATTCGGGCTGCTGCTGGGCCGCGCGATTCGCGACCTCATGTAGACGCAGGATCCGAGAGGACCCTGTAATCCTCCTGTGCCCCCCCTGCCGGTGGTGACGACTGTAAATAGGGGCCTTTCGATTTGATCAGCACCGGCACCGCGCCACTGCAATGGTGTTGTAAACGCATAGTTTATGGTTCATAATATGGTCATGTTGTTGGTCAATATTCACGACGCAAAAGCTCACCTCTCCGAGTACCTGAATCGACTCGAGTACGAGCGTGAGATTGTGGTGTGCAAACGGAATGTACCGGTGGCGGTGATTCATCCGCTTCCACCCTCAGTGACGGACAGGTCAATCGGGTTGGAGAAGGGAAACCTTCATGTTCCTGACACGTTTTTCGATCCACTTCCTGAGGATATCCTTGCGAGCTACTACGGAGAACACGAGTGAAGCTGCTTCTCGATACATGTACCTTTCTCTGGATTGCGTCGGACGATCCCGCTCTGTCCGCCACAGCGAGACATCTCTTTCTTTCTGCAGAACAGGTGTGGATGAGTGCCGCGTCATGCCAGGAGATCGTGATCAAGTACCAACTGGGAAAACTACCACTTCCGGAACCTCCTGCTCGTTACATACCGCGAGTTCGCGCGGCTCACGGTATCGCCGCGCTATCAGTTGACGAGACAGACGCCCTGCACCTCGCATCGTTGCCCCAGATCCATAAGGATCCGTTTGATCGACTTCTGGTGAGCCAGGCGATTTGTCGCGGTCTTACCATCCTGACTCCGGACCCTCTGATCCATGACTATCCGGCTCGCTGGGAATGGTGACAGGCGATTCGAAATGCCTGTCACAAAATCGGATGCCCCCTCTCCGTTCCCGGCGTATACTGCACCAGCGCCACAAACCGGGAGGGACACGGTGAACCAACAGCTGCCAACTGAGGACAGGATGTACCAGGCAAGCCTCGAACGAGACACCCGATTTGAAGGGGTCTTCGTGATGGCCGTGAAGACCACCGGGATTTTCTGCCGGCCCTCGTGCCACGCCCGAAAGCCCCACCGCCAAAACGTGGAGTTCTTTGCCACACCCCGGGAAGCGCTGGCTCACGGGTACCGCCCCTGCAAGGTGTGCCGCCCGCTGGAGCCCGCCGGGGTGACCCCGGACTGGATCCTCCGAATCCTGCGGGAGGTGGAAGCGGACCCCTCTGCGGTCCCCGGCGATGGGGATCTGCGCGCCAACGAAGTCGACCCCGCCCGCTTGCGCCGTTGGTTCCAGAAGAACCACGGGATCACCTTCCGCAGCTATCTGCGGCAACTTCGGATAAACCAGGCGTACAGCACCCTTCGCGCCGGCACCCGTACCACCGACGCGATAATCACCGTCGCCCGCATCCTGACCCCGCTGGGACCGATGTTCACCGGGGCAACCGATCAGGGATTGTGTCTCCTGGAGTTCGCCGACCGGCGCATGCTGGAGCGTCAGATCACCCTCCTCGAGCGCCGCCTCGGGGCGCGGGCGGTCCCTGGATCACACCCGATCCTGACACTGTCGCAGGAGCAGATGAGCGAGTACTTCGGCGGCCATCGCCAATCGTTTGATCTGCCCCTGGACTTGAGGGGAACCCCCTTCCAGATGGACGTCTGGCGAGAACTCCTGACCATTCCCTACGGCGCCACCCGCTCGTATGCCCAGCAGGCGGCCCGGATCAACCGCCCGGCGGCGGTCCGGGCGGTGGGTCGCGCCAACGGGGAGAACCGGCTATCCATTGTCGTACCGTGTCATCGCGTTGTTGGCTCTGACGGGACGCTCACCGGCTACGGCGGCGGTCTGTGGCGCAAGAAGAAACTTCTGGAACTCGAACAGAACAGTCAGCCGGTCCACCTCCCCACCACCGACCCGATGGTGGTATCTTCTACCCACCATGAGCGAACTGGCAGCGATCTGGGAAGAACACAAAGAACGTCTCGGAAGATACGTCCTGAACCGCACGAGAAAGCCCGATGAGGTTGACGATATCCTGCAGGAGATCTATCTGAAAGCGTTTGAAAACGTTCATACCCTGAGATCACGCGGCAGCATGGTACCGTGGCTCTATCGGATCGCATCGAACGCGATCGCCGATCACTTCCGCGACGATCGTCCCACGGCGGAACTGCCGGAACACCTTCCCACGGCGCCGCAGGAGGTCGATCCCCTGGCCAGACTGGCCCGATGCGTCGAGCCGTTCATTGACGAGCTACCCCACCCGTACCGCCAGGCCCTGCGCATGGTGGAGCTGGAAGGACGGTCACAGAAGGACGTGGCCCGGATCCTCGGGCTTTCCTACTCCGGGGCGAAATCCCGGGTCCAGCGTGGTCGGGAGCATCTCCGGAATCGCTTCCTTGCGTGCTGTGTCATAGAAACAGGAAGGCGAGGCATCGTCCACTGGGAGCCGCGCCGGTAAATCTTGCGTCTTTTTCGCAATGTCCCCGTCTTATACAGGCATGAAGAAGGACGAAATACGAGAAGCGGTGCGAATTCGCTACCGCGAGGTGGCGGTCAATGAAGAGAGCACGTGTTCCTGCGCTCCCAGCTGCTGCGACAGTTCCCCCTCCGATGCCGCAGGGAAATCCCGGCAGATGGGCTACACCGCGGAAGACGTGCTGTCCATACCTCAAGGCGCCAACATGGGGTTGGGGTGCGGCAACCCTCAGGCTATCGCCGCCCTGGTTCCGGGAGAGACAGTCCTGGACCTGGGGAGCGGCGGCGGATTCGACTGCTTTCTTGCCTCCCGGCAGGTCGGCGAGTCCGGTCGGGTCATCGGGGTAGACATGACTTCGGAGATGATCGCCAAAGCGCGGTCCAATGCACAGGCCGGGGAATACACCAACGTGGAGTTCCGTCTCGGCGAGATCGAGAATCTGCCGGTAGCCGACAACACGGTGGACGTGATCATATCCAACTGTGTGGTCAACCTCTCGCCGGACAAGGAGCGGGTCTTCGTCGAGGCGTTTCGGGTTCTCAAGCCGGGGGGACGGGTGGCGATCTCCGACGTGGTTGCTTTTGCCGATCTCCCGGAGGATATCCTCAACGATCTGAAACTGCTCACCGGGTGCATCGCCGGGGCGTCCACGGTAAATGAGGTGCAGCGGATGCTCTCCGATGCGGGGTTCTCCCGGATCCGGGTAACACCGAAGAGCGAAAGCGCGTCGTTCATCCGCGACTGGGCGCCGGGAACGGAGATAACCCGCTACGTGGTATCGGCGAATATCGAGGCGGTCAAGCCGGTATAAGCTCGATCATCAGGTGGGGAAAGCTCGGTCGCAACTGCTCGATGATCGCCTGTTTCCGCTGGCGCA
>SKHA01000353.1 GCA_007117185.1 Spirochaeta sp.
AACTCATCTCCGGCGTCGTCGTCGGGGTCAGTTTCGAGATCGAAGTCAGCGTCACCGAGGTCATCCAGGTCGCCGAGGTCGTCCAGGTCGTCGTCGGTGGTGAACTCCTCAAGGTCGTCCAGCCCTTCCACCGCGCCGAAGTCCTCCACCTCGCCCTCTGGCTCTGGCTCTGGCTCGAGGTCCGGCTCCGGCTCGCCCTCTGGCTCTGGCTCGAGGTCCGGCTCCGGCGCCAGGTCCGGCTCCGGTTCTTCGCCGATGTCGTCCAGGTCGAAGCTGTAGTCCGGCGGAGCGGGAAAGTCGTCGTCTCCCAGATCCAGCGACGCCAGGGGATCGTCGTCCTCCTCCACCCCCGGAGTGGCCTCGTCATCGTCGTTGAACAGGTCGTCAAGGTTTTCCAGCAGGGCGCTGGTATCGCTCTGGTCAGGTGGTGGGGCAACAGGACCCGAGCCCATCGCCTCGCTGTCGGCGATGGCGTCATCCAGCAGTGACGAGAGGTCGTCGTCGAGCCCCTCCTGGGGTCGCGGGGGCAGTTCTACCGCTTCGCCACGATCTGCCAGTACGGTCAGTTCGTCGCCAAGGCGAATGAGGTGTTCATGAAACTGCTCGATACGCTCGATTGACGGCATAGGTACCTGCGTAGTATTTCGGTGTAATCCCCCTGCGAATCAAGGGCGGATCGATACACTCCGATATACTGTAGCAGATGAACGGTACCGGCAAGGCCATGAGCCTCTCTGTTATGATCATTTTCGCTGCTCTGGGGGCTGTTCAGGGGCAGGCAGCGCTCTCTCCCGACGTATTTCTGCAGATCTCCACCATCACCGAAGCAGGACCGCCAAGGGTATATGACGAGATGGTGGTCTTCACCTGGGAAGGGCGGGGGTTCACCCGGTATGTGGCCGCTGCTTTTGCCCACGAGGGATTTCAGCACCTTCACCGGTTTGTGGTGCGCCCCCGAGACGGCCGGGAAGATCTCTTCTATCTGGTCTATCCGATCCGTCCGGGGATGGATCAGCTGGAGTACCGCCTGATCGTGGACGGTGTGTGGATGGACGACCCCCTGGCGCCGGTAACCCGGCGGGATCGTCACGGAGTCTCCCTGAGTCAGGTGCCCCTGCGGGAAACTCCGGTGTACCGCCTGCCCTCTCCGGTGGCTCATGGCGATGGTACGGCAACGTTTCTCTTCGCCCTGGACCTGCGGGTTGCCGGCACGCTGGAGACGGTTGACCAGCGCCAGATCAGTGTGGAGCGCTTTACCCGGCCCCGAATCCACATCGTGGGGACGTTCAATGGCTGGGATCCATTCATGCACCGTCTGCAACCGAGCCCGGGGCGTCCCGGTTTCTGGGAGGTCACCATGCCGGTCTCCCCGGGGGATCATTTCTACTTTTTCCTGATCGACGGTGAGCGGGTTCTTGACCCGATCAACCTGAGTCGAGCCCGGGATCGTCAGACCGACGGGATCGTCTCGACCTTCCAAATGCCTCAGCGCGCGCCTCAGCGTTGACAATACTCAGACCCGGGTCTAATCTTTACATGTTACGTTTGATATACCGCGACCAGATTGGGAGTTACAATGATCAGTATAGATGATGAACCGTTTCGCCGCATTACCGATCAATTGATTGCAAATTCCCAGGAGGAGCAGGCTGTCCGTTCGGACCGTGTTTTTCAGCCGGCAAACCTGAAAAGTCGTGCTCTGGTAGAGCAGATAATAGACTACCTGATGCTGCCGGGCAGCAGAATTGAGGGTTTTGAGAATCTGCGGGAGCTGCACCGGCGGGCCCTGGCAGGAGAGAGCTGTCTCCTGCTGGTGGAGCACTACAGCAATTTCGACATTCCCTGCCTTTTCCTGCTGGGCAAGAGGCAGGACGGCGGCGACGAGATCATGAACTCCATCGTGGCGATGGCCGGGTCCAAGCTCAACGAAGAGAGTCGCTTCGTTCTGGCCTTTACCGAAGCGTATACCCGAATCGTTATCTATCCCGCCCGGGCGCTGACGGCGCTGGAAGGGAAGCCGGAGTTTGACGCGGTGCGCGACCGCGCCCGGTCGATGAACCGCAGCGCCTTGCGGGAGATGATCCGGGTGAAGAACTCCGGGAATATCGTCCTTCTGTTTCCTGCGGGAACGCGGTTTCGCCCGGATAAGCCGGAATCCCGATCGGTTCTGCTGGAGACGGACTCGTATATCAAGAGTTTCAGGAACATTCTCTTTGTGGGCATCGCCGGAAACACCCTGGTGGTGAACAGTTCCGGAGACATGGAAAAGGACATTCCCACCCAGGATGTGATGGTGTACACCGCCGGCCCGGTGATCTCCAGCCGCGAGTTTCGGGATGCCGCTCGTGCTGGTGCTCCTGAAGGGGGCGACCAGGCGCGACGTGCCGTCGCCAAAGCGGTGGAAGAGACGCTTCTGAAAATGCATCATCAGGCGGAAGCGATCCGTCAGACGATCAGCAAATAGTCTTCCCGGATCAGTTTGAAATCGTTGTCCCGCATCAGCGCTACCGCCGCAGGTCCCATTCCGGGTAGCCGCGCTACAAAGGTGGAGATACCCTCTTCCCGGGAGTCTTTGATGCATGTCTCCAGGAGCACCCGGGCGATGCCCAGCCCGCGATACTCCATCTTTACCGCCAGCTGGTGAAACTCGAGCATCCCTTCTGTTGCGGTAAGGCGCTCCCGCACCGCCCAGATGAAGCCGCACAGCTCACCGGCCGGGTTCCAGGCACCGTATATGAGGCTGCTGGGGTCATTCGGTTCAGGGAGGTAGCGCTTGCGTCGCCGCCGGTAGAGGTGCTGCCGCACGTGAGGTGGCAGCGCCTGGTGTGACTCCAGGTACGCCTGTTCGTCCCAGTCGGTGATCACCTGCGAGGGGACCTTCTCCATCCGGGCCACGGTGATGTCGCTGAGGATCATCCCGTCCAGCTCCTCGTCGGCGCCGATCTCCCGGATGTCCAGCCCCGCCAGCTCCCTGAGGGTGTTGTACCACTCTATTACCACGGCCCTCATGGTCATGTATTTGAAGCGGTGGTAGCGCTTCTCCACCGCCGGATGCTCCCGGATAGTGTCTTTGAAGCGACGAAAGACCTTGTGGCCGCTCAGGAGGATTTCCTGAAGGGTATCCTGCACCACCGGGTTGTGTAGTTCCGCCAGAAACTGTTCCATCAACTGAAAGCCCTGGGCGCTGCCCCAGTCAGGAAGGCTCTGGTAGCGCGCTTCCGGGTCTATCTCGTCTGGGTGGGCTGACGGTCGTTCCCCTGCGGGGATCCTCGCCGGGTCCACCAGGACCCCTTCCTGCATGTCCATCACCCGGATGTCGTCCTGGTTCTCCATAGCGAACAGGACGCCCCGGATCAGCGCTTCGGTAAGTTCAAACATGGATGACCTTGCTCCTGGAGCGATTTGATTCTACTGGTGAGCTCGGGAATGGGTACCAGGTGCTTCTCGCCGCACCCGCGGCATACAACCTCGACTACCCCCTCGGAGACTGCCTGTCGGGAGACCACGATGCGCAGAGGAATGCCCATCAGGTCCGCGTCCTTGAGTTTGCGGCTGATCGACTCGTGGCGGTCGTCCAGCAGCACATGATCGCCGTTGCCTGCGGTGAGATCCTGGTACACACCTGCGGTGATCTCCCGCACGGTGAGAGCTTTTCCGATGGACATGAGATGCACCTGGAAGGGGGCAACCTCAACCGGCCAGATGATTCCGCGGTCGTCGCGGTTGGCGTCCACGATTGCCGCCATCAGCCGCCCCAGGCCGATGCCGTAGCTTCCCATGTGGGGGTAGATGTGGCGATCCCGGTCGTCGATCACCGAGAGGTTCATTTTCTCGGTGTAGTAGGTTCCCAGGCGGAAGATGTTTCCCAGCTCCATCGCCTTTTCGCGGTGGAGCACCCCTTCGGTGCAGTGGCGGCACCGGGCACCTTCGGGAACACGGACGATATCCGCCACGATCTCGCTCTGGAAGTCCCGGGAGAAGTTGACGTTGCGCAGGCACCGCCCGGGGGTGTTGGTTCCAGCCAGGAGGTTGGTGCTGCGGGAGAGTACCTCGTCGACGATCACTGTGATCACCGCCCCGGCGTCCTGGGGAATTTCCAGGGGAGAGAGCCACGGCCCGGGCATGTTCAGGGCCCGCAGCTCGTCCTCCCGGGCGCGACGATGCACCGGGATTCCCAGAACCGCCGCGAGTTTTTCCTCGCTGACCTCGTGATCACCCCGGACAACGGCCATGACAAAGCCGCGGTCGCTGCGGTAGAGCATCGCTTTGGCCATCCCCGAGCGGGGCAGCTCCAGCTTCTGGCGCACCGCCACCAGGGTTCTGGCCCCCTCGATTGCCTCTGCCGGGACCTCCTGAAGGGGTTCCGGTTCCGGCGCGAAGAGCTCAACCTCACCCACCGCCACGTCCTGGTTGGCAGCGTAGTCGCAGGCGTCGCAGCGCACCAGAAAATCGTCACCGCACTCGCAGGGCATGAGAAACTCGTAGCTGCGGTCGCCCCCCATGTACCCTACCCCTGCCTGCGCGGGGATCACCGGAACGTGGCAGCGTTCAAAGATGCGCCGGTATGCCGCAAAGACTTTGGGAAAGAAGCCGTTCAGGTCGGCAAAGGAGCGATGAAAGGAGTAGGCGTCCTTCATGATGAACTCCCGGGCGCGAACCAGGCCGCAGCGAACCCGTTCCTCGTCGCGGAACTTGGTCTGGAACTGGTAGAGGAAGATCGGCAGGTCCCGGTAGCTCCGCAGACCCTGCCGTACCAGCTCCACCATCGCTTCTTCGTGAGTGGGAGCGAGGACCAGGTGCCGCCCGGAACGGTCGTCGAAGCGGACCATGTCGCGCCCGATGAGGCGGTTTCGGCCGCTTTCGTCCCAGATATCCCGGGGGTTAACCAGGGGAGTGAGGACCTCCTGTCCTTCCAGGGCGTCCATCTCCTGGCGCATGATCTGTTTGAGGTTTTTCATCACCCGCATCCCCAGAGGGGTGATGCTGAAAAGGCCCTGACTGACGGGACGGACGTATCCCCCTTGCAGGAGGAGACGGTGGCTGGGTGCGCGCACGTCCCTGGGGACTTCCCGCAGGGTCTGGACAAAGAGTCTGGTATACCGCATGCCCCTCCATTGTAGGCCATGGTTGGCCCGGGGGCAATGACGACCTTGACAGAGCAACCGGTGCCGACCATAGTTGGGGGGTAATCATACCAGCAAGGAGTCAATTATGAGCATGATAGAGACGGTTGAAGCACGGGAGATCCTCGATTCTCGTGGCAACCCGACGGTAGAGGTGGACGTATATCTGGAAGACGGTTCCATGGGTCGGGCGGCGGTCCCTTCCGGGGCATCCACCGGCGAGCACGAGGCGGTTGAGCTTCGTGACGGTGACAAGAGCCGCTTCATGGGCAAGGGTGTCCTCAAGGCGATCGAGAACGTCAACGGCGAGATCGCTGAAGAGGTTGAGGGGCTGGACGCGCTGGACCAGGTCGATGTTGACCGCACCATGATCGAGCTGGACGGGACTGATAACAAGGCCCGCCTGGGAGCCAACGCGATTCTCGGTGTCTCCATGGCGGTGGCCCGGGCAGCGGCGGATCACCTGGGGCTGCCCCTGTTCAAATATTTGGGTGCGTACCACGCCAACGTGCTGCCGGTGCCGATGGCCAACATCATCAACGGCGGGTCCCACGCGGACAACTCGGTGGACTTTCAGGAGTTCATGGTGATGCCGGTGGGCGCGGACAGCATCCGCAGCGCCGTGCGGATGATCACCGAGGTGTTCCACAACCTCAAGAAGATCCTTCACGACGCGGGGTACAGTACCGCCGTCGGTGATGAGGGCGGGTTTGCACCCAACCTGAAGAGTAACGAGGAAGCGGTACAGGTGATCCTGCAGGCGATCGAGAAGGCCGGATACGCCCCGGGGGACGACATCATGATCGCGCTGGACCCCGCATCCAGCGAGTTCTACGACAAGGCCAAGAAGAAGTACGTCTTCAAGAAGAGCGACGGTCGGGAGCTTTCCAGCGCCGAGATGGTAGACTACTGGGCGGACTGGGCCGGAAAGTACCCGATCATCTCTATTGAGGACGGCCT
>SKHA01000177.1 GCA_007117185.1 Spirochaeta sp.
AAACCCTGCTGCGGCGGTGACCACGTTGGAGACAAACATGGCGTACCAGATGCCGTCCGGCCCCAACCCCATCCGCCAGGCCAGGAGCATCGCCAACGGCACCCGTATCCCCCACAACCTGATCACGCTCAGGACCATCACCGGCCTGGTGTTGCCCCCGCCCTGAAACGCCCCGTTGATCACAGTGAAGAGGGTAAAGGGAACCACCGACACCGAGACGATGCGGAAGAGGGTTGCCCCGTGAACGATCACCTCCGGGTCATCCACAAAAAAACGCACCATGGAATTACCAAAGAAGAACGTCACCGTCATCGCCGGCAGGATGAACGCCAGCATCGACAGCACGCTCAGCCTCAAGACGGTCTGAGCTCCCGCAGGTGACCCCGCTCCCAGCTGCTGCCCCACCAGACTGGCGGTTGCCCGGGACAGCCCGATCGCCGGCATATTGAACAGTCCGATGATCCGGTTTGCCACCCCGAACGCTGCCACCACCGCGACACCGAAACCGTTGACTACGCCCTGCAGAACGGTAAAGCCCAGGGCGGCGATCCCCTGGCCGGTAGCCAGGGGCAGACCGATCCGGACCAGCTGGCGCCACGCCGGCGCCGAGGGCCGCAAGTAGCGGCGTTGCACCTGCAACTCCCGGCGCCCCCGCAGCAGGATGACCACCGCGATCACCGCCGCCACGGCGCGGCTGATCACCGTTGCTGTCGCCGCCCCGGCCACTCCCATCGCCGGCAGGGGGCCCAGCCCGAAGATGAACAGCGGATCAAGCAGTGCGTTCAGCACCACCGTCACCGCCTGCACCCACAGCGCGGTCATGGAGTCTCCTACCCCCTGCAGCAGCGCCTGCAGGACAAAGAAGAAGAACATGAAGGGCATTCCTGCAAAGATGATCCGCATGTAGATCCGCGTCGGGGCCAGTGCGGACTCGGGGACCTGCAGGAGTAAAAGAAGCGGCCCCGTCCCGGCGAGTCCCAGGACGCCAACAACCACCCCGGTAATGGTGACCAGAACCAGCGTCTGTGAGGCGTAAAAGTCCACCCTGTCGCGGCTGCCCCCGCCGTGGGCCTGGGAGATAAGGGTGGTCCCCGCCTGGGAGAACGCCATCCCGAAGACGCTGAGAAAGAAGACGACGTTGAACGCGATCGCCGGAGCGGAGACAGCCTCCGCGCCCAGCCGGCCGAGAAACCACGCGTCCACCAGGTTGTACATCATCTGCAACAGGTTGGTGAGCATGATCGGCGCCGCCAGGCGCATCAGTCGTGAGAAGAGGGCGTGCTGTGCCATCGGAACGGAACCGACTATTCCTGCATGATCTCCTGGGCCAGATTGTCGAAAAGGGCAACCGGGACGGCAGGAGCGCTGCGAATAGCGATGCCCGTTGCCTTGGAGATCGCCAGTGACGCCTGGACCGCCTCGCCGATACCGGGTAGTTCGACCATGAACAGCAGGTCGTCGTCGCCCAGGATCGCGTAGACCCACTTCAACGTTCCGCCGTAGCCGGAGATGATCTCCTCGGCTTTTTTGGTGCGCTTGGCGTCAATCTTCTTGATCGATTCAGAGGTGTAACGGCCAAAGAGAAAAAAGGTTGTCATGTCAGGATTCTATCACGGCCAATGGGAAAAGGATATCGTGGTCACGGCCGTGGTATACTCAAGAGGTGCTGAGTTTCCAGGCGGTGGAACGGGTTGCGTATAATTTTTCTCTCGTGATTCTGGTGGTGTTCTTCTACTACCTGGCGCAGGAGCGGCTGTCCCTCTCCGAGTGGAAGAGCAACGTCTTCCTTGGCCTGGGTTTTGGTGCAACCACCGCTGTTTCCATGTTCCTCTCGGTACCCATCTTCGAGGGGGTCATCCTGGACTCCAAGATGGTTCTGGGGGTACTGGCGGGGCTCTTCGGCGGAGTGGTTCCTGCGCTTATCACCGCGGGCATCGCCAGCGCCACCAGGGTTGCCATCGGCGGGGTCGGGACCGTTCCCGGCATTGTAGGGCTGGTGCTGTCGGTGGCCGTCGGGGTGGCCCTGCGGCGGCCTCTGGCCAGGGCGGGGCGGCATCGATTCCTCTTTCTTCTTCTCGCTCCTGGAATCGCGGCGATGTCGGCGCAGAACCTGGCGGCGCTGGTGTTTATCCCCCTCATCGGAGCCGAAGCGACCGCGCAGATTCTGAGGTTGACCTTTCTCCCCTCTATTCTGGTGTTTATCCCGGCCGCAGCGGCGATATCCTCAATGATCGCCTTTGTTCAGGACCGCAGCCGGGCCCACGCGGAAGTGCTCTCTGCGCGGCTGGAGCTGGAGGCGCGGGTACGCCAGCGAACAGCGCAGCTCGAAGCGGCCCGGGACAAGGTGGTGCTGGCGGAAAAGCTGGCATCGCTGGGACAGCTCACTGCGGGGATCGCTCACGGCCTCAATACACCCCTGGCGGTGATTCTCAGCGCCAACCGCATACTGGTACAGGACCTTCAGGTTTCCATTCTGCCGATGGTACAGGTTGTTGCCTCGATGACCCCCCGGCAGACCAGGGCGTTTGAGGCGCTGGCCGGGGCGTGTATAACTGCAAATCCCCAGGAGGTGACCCGGACCGAGCGCAGGAAGCTTCTTGCCCTTCTCGAAGGAACGTCCGTTGCGGGTATGCCCCGGCTGGCGGATCTGATCGGTGAATTCGGCCTTACCGATCTGCAGGAGGAGCTGAGTGTGCTACTGGAGATGGAAGACGCAGTCGCTGCTGCCGCAACACTTGCGGACCTGGGCCGAATGAGACGCAGTACGGTGATGATTGAACGGGCCACCGAGAACGCCACAGCGGTTGTCGGGGCGCTGCAGGAGTACGCCCGGACGGAAGCGGACGACCTGGTCGAGAACGTCGAGATTCGACGGGAGCTGGATCACGTCCTGCGCTTTTTCGATCACCGGATCCGTGGTAGAGTAGAGGTGGTGGTACAGGAAGAACAGGGAGTTGTGGTGCAAACGGTCCCGCAGGCCCTGCGCCACATCTGGATGATTCTCATCAGCAACGCCCTGGACGCGATGCCTGCTGGTGGTGTCCTGCGCATTCTGGCGGAGTCCCGAAGGGACTACACGTATCTGGCGGTGGAGGATTCGGGAAGCGGAGTTCCAGAAGGGTTGCGCGAGAAAATTTTCGCGCCTCTGTTCACTACCAAGAGCGACGGCGCCGGTCTGGGGTTGGGGCTGGATATCTGCCGCAGGACCGTTGAGCGTCTCGGTGGAAAGATACAGTGTGTCTCCGCCGAGGATGGTGCGGGCGCCCGATTCGAAATAAAACTTCCGTGTAGGGGGAACAGACGTGTCGATAGCAGCAACTGAACGCGCAGCAATTCTGTGTGTAGACGACGAGCCGATCATCCTGATGGCGCTTAAGCAGGAACTCCGGAGCGCCTTCGGCGGGCAGTTCGACTACGAGACCGCTCGTGACGCCGAGACGGCGCTGGAAATGATCAACGAGCTTGCAGCCGAGCAGATCGAGATCGTTCTGGTGATCTCCGACTGGCTGATGCCGGGCATCAAGGGCGACGAGTTTCTGCTTCAGGCGCGAGCCAGGTGCCCCGGCACCTGCGCGATCATGGTCACCGGCCAGGCCGACGACCAGAGCCTTGCGGAATTGCGTCGGCAGATGCCCGACGTGGTGGTGATCCGCAAGCCCTGGAGCGCCGATGCACTGCGCAACGCGGTACAGCAGTGTCTGGATTGTCACCCCGGGCGCGGGGAATGACCTCACCGACATCCTACTGTGGGCGATCCAATCCGTTTCTTCTGTTCTGACTACTCCTTACCGTACTTCTTCCAGTGTGTTCCAAAGATCTTGTTCTCGTCCGGCACCACCGGCGGGATCGGCTTGGAGACCCAGGTAACGTTGCGGAAGTGCCAGTAGGAGATGTTCTCCGATGAGGCGTTGCCTCCCCAGGTGCCGCACCCCAGGGTCAAAGAGAAGGGCATTCCGTTGTCGTAGTTGCCGCTGTTGGCAGCGCTCTGAGCCTGCCGGACCATGATCCGGCTCACCGGTGCCTTCAAGCCCAGCTCCAGGATCCGCTCGTCGCTGGTGGTATGGATGCCACAGGAGTGACCGTAGCCGGAGAACCCGGTTATATCCGTCACGTACTTCACGGCGTTCTCAAAACCACTGTATTTCCACAGGGTCATCACCACCGAGAGCTTCTCTCCGGCGAAGAGCTCTTCCGGCTCCACCCGCTCTGCTTCCACCATCAGGAACGTGGTTCCCTCCGGAACGGCAAAGCCCGCCAGTTCAGCGATCTTCGTTGCCGGCTGGGCGACGATCTCCCGGTTGAGGGTGTGTCCATCCGGCCACATCTTCGCCTTCAGTTTTGCTTTCTCCTCGGCGCCGCAGAGGTATCCGCCGTGGGTGCGGAACTCCTTCAGCATCGCGTCGTATACCGTCGCCTCAATGACCACCGAGTTCTCGCTGGAGCAGCTGGTGGCGTTGTCGAAGGTCTTCCCCAGGAAGATTTTCTTCGCTGCGTCGGCAAGGTCGGCGGTCTCATCCACGATGACCGTGGCGTTGCCGGCACCAACCCCGTAGGCGGGGGTACCGCTGGAGTAGGCCGCCTTGACCATACCCGGGCCACCGGTGGCCACCACCATATCAACCGCCGCCATCAGCTCCTGGGTCAGCTCAACGCTGGGTTCTTCGATCCACTGGACCAGATCCTCGGGGCCGCCCATTTTGCGGATACCGTCACGCATCTTCTGCGCCGCCAACCCGGAACACCCCTTGCCCTTGGGGTGTGGAGCAAAGATCACCGCGTTGCGGTTTTTGAGGATCGACAGGCCGTTACAGCCAATGGAGGAGGTGGGGTTGGTCACCGGAATCAACGCTCCGACCACACCCACCGGCTTGATGATCTTGATCAGCCCCTTTTCGGGGATCTCTTCCAGGACTCCCACCGATTTCACCCCGTGGAGGTCCCGCAAGGTACCGAGGATTTTTTTCTGGTGCTTGAGCAGCTTGTCCTCGTACACCCCCAGGCCGGTCTCTTCCCGGGCCAGGGTGGCGCAGGCGATGGCGCTTTCCATCTTATATACTTCCCAGCCCGCTGCGGCGATCAATTCATCGATCTGCTCCTGCGACCAGTTCTCAACCTGCTTTTGTGCCGCCCGTGCCCGGGCCAGCTTTTCCTGTATTACGCTCATTTCACGTTGCTCCTTGGTTTTGTCTCTACTTGTCCGGGTTGGGAATCATCAGTTCGCGGATCATTGAGCACAGCTCGTCGTACCCGCCGATGAACTGTCGCAGGGTGCGTGCGGTTGCTCCGTAGCTCGCAAACTCCTGCGGCGTCATTCCGTCCGGCTCATACGCGCGGCGGAAATCCTCGAACTTGGCGCTCAGTTCGCTGACGATCTTCGGGTCGACAGGGGTGTCGATACGGTTCTCTACCGTTACGTCTGATCCGTTGAAGCGCTTGGCCCACTTGCACGGGATGGTGCAGACCACGTCTCCGCCAATGCACTCTGACCAGTGGTAGTGGTTGCGATACGCCGCCGCCAGCAGGCGGGTAGTGTACCCTCGCTCCTGATAGAGCCGGTAGGCGTTCTTGAACACCGCCACCCCTGCCCATTCAAGGTAGTCCGGATTGGTGATGATATTCTTCTTGTTGGCTTCCACCTTGATCCAGTCGTCGGTACGGCCCACCATGATGGTGCACACCGGGGCCATCTTCGAGTTGTCCAGCCCCTCTTTCTTCCGGCGCTCAAGGCCGCGCTGAACCGCTTCGGCCACCGCGATCGCCTGGGGAACGGTGAAGGAGACTGTTGCGTTGACGCTGACGCCCCGGTAGGTAACCTCTTCTATTGCCTCCACACCGGCGGCGGTCACCGGCATCTTGACGTTCAGGTTGGGAATCACCTCGGCAAAGTGCAACGCCTGCTGAACCATCGCCTCGGCGTTCCGATAGAACTTCGCGTTGGTCTGCATCGAGAGGCGACCTTTTTTGCCCCCGGTCTTCTCAAACGTCGGCATCAGCAACTTCGCCGCCTTGATTGCCATCTCGTCTATCAGCTGCCAGGCGATCTCGTCCTCCCCGGCCACGGGCATTTCCCTGATGATCTCC
>SKHA01000076.1 GCA_007117185.1 Spirochaeta sp.
CAGGCAAACAACGACAATTTTGAGGTTGCCGAAGAGATATTCCGGGGTATCGCCGGGCTCAACCCCGCAGGATTGGACGGGCCGGTAAATCTGGCCCTGGTCAAGGAGCGCCGCGCTGACAGCGTGCGAGTCCTTGGTCGGGAGGAGGAAGCAGACCAGCTCCTGGAGGAAGCCGCGGAGATCTATCGGCAAATCCTGAGTCGTGAGACGGACCTGCCACCTGATCTTCATCTCAACGCGGGACTGTTCTTCCTGAAGATCCAGAACTTCGAGGTGGGAACAAGCGAACTGGAACAGTTCATTCAGGGCAGTGATGATCCGGAGAAGGTCCAGAAAGCCCGACAGATTCTGCAGGAAATTGACTCCCAGCACACCCAGGATCGTCTATTCAAGGAAGCTTTCGACTTCATCCGTATGGGTCGCGAGGAAAAAGGTATTGCCAGCATTCAGGCGTTCCTTGAGAAGAACCCGGACACCTGGAACGGTTGGTTCCTGCTCGGCTGGGGTCTGCGTCGACTGCAGCGGTTCGACCAGGGGGCAGCTGCGTTTCAAAAGGCCCTTGAGCTGGGAGGTGACAACGCTGACACCCTGAACGAGCTGGCCATCTGCGAACTTGAGACCGGCAACCTGGACGGGGCATATGTCACCCTTGACAGAGCCCTCCGCAAGGACCCCGACAACATCAGGATCATATCAAACTTCGGTGTGCTGTATCTGAAGAAGAACCTTCCCGAGGAGGCGCGCCGCTTCTTCGAAACCGTTCTGGCGATAGAACCGGAAGACCAGATCGCCCGTCAATTTCTTGAATCGCTGAACTGACATCCACGGCACTACGCAGCCACCCTGACCCGGAAAAAAACGTTTTCAAATTCACAGTCAAGGTTTAGCCCCCCCCAGCCGATACTATCCAACAGGGGAAGCTGTTCCCAGGCGCAGGCCACGTCTGAGAAAGAACTACCCCATATCTTTATTGTCGGCGTGCCGGCGGCGACCTTTAGTAGAATCTTTTCCGGAAAAGGGTTCTGCAGGGGTGTTCTCCGCACACCGGGAGCATGGATGCTCCGAAACAGAACGTTCAGGGAGGACGAACAATGATTATCAATCACAACATGAGTGCGATGTTTGCTCAGCGCCAGCAGGGACTCAACACCGGACAGGTCAACGGCAACATTGAGAAGCTCAGTTCCGGACTGCGGATTAACCGCGCCGGTGACGATGCCAGCGGACTGGCAGTGAGCGAGAAGATGCGCAGTCAGATCAGAGGCCTCAACCAGGCTTCGCGGAACGCAGCTGACGGTGTCTCTTTCATCCAGACCACCGAGGGATTTCTGCAGGTGAGTCAGGATATTCTCCAGCGACTGCGGGAGCTTGCGGTTCAGTCCGCCAACGGAATCTATACCAACGAAGACCGTATGCAGATCCAGGTTGAAGTCTCCCAGCTGGTGGACGAGATCGATCGTATCGCGTCCCACGCCCAGTTCAACGGAATGAACATCCTCACCGGTCGGTTTGCCCGGGACACCGGCAACAACGTAGTCACCGCGTCGATGTACTTCCAGATCGGAGCAAACATGGATCAGCGGGAGCGGGTATTCATCGGCACCATGACCGCAGAGGCTCTTGGAGTCCGAAATCAGGAAAGTATCCTGTCCCTCTCGACTCCGGACTCTTCCAACTCGTCCATCGGGGTCATTGACACGGCCCTGCGAACGATCAACAAGCAGCGTGCCGACCTGGGAGCGTATCAGAACCGCCTCAGCACGGCGATGGAAGGGATCGATATCGCCGCAGAGAACTTGCAGGCAGCTGAATCCCGCATCCGTGACGTCGACATGGCGGAGGAGATCGTTACGTACACCCGCAACCAGATCCTGGTTCAGTCCAGCACGGCTATGCTTGCTCAGGCGAACGTCCAGACCCAGTCTGTGTTGCAATTGCTTGGATAGAGTAGTAATGTTATAGGGACGGCCGTAAGGCCACGATCTTTGACAAACTGATCCTCCCTGGTCAGTGAGTGCGAGGAGGCGGCCCGATTCATGGATGAGTCGGAGCAGTCTCTTCGCCGTGCGGGGAGAACGGTTCGGGGAAAGCGCGCAAAATTTTCCCCGACCCCCTTCACTGTGGAGATGCTGGCAATGAGTGCCGGTAAATCCGTATCAAGGAGGATCATATGATCATTAATCACAACGCGAGCGCGGCGTTTGCCAATCGCACCCTGGGTGTACGCACCGGGATGACAGCTCAAAGTATTGAGCAGCTCAGCTCCGGACAGCGCATCAATCGTGCCGGCGACGACGCCAGCGGTCTGGCAGTGAGCGAGAAACTGCGCAGTCAGGTTCGGGGACTCAACCAGGCGGAGCAGAACATTCAGAACGCGGTGTCCTTCATTCAAACGACTGAAGGGTATCTTCAGACATCGCAGGACATCCTGCAGCGTCTGCGCGAACTGGCGGTTCAGTCTGCAAACGGCATCTACACAGCCGAGGATCGCATGCAGATCCAGGTTGAGGTGTCACAGCTGGTAGACGAGATCAACCGGATCGCGTCGCATGCGCAGTTCAATGGTATGAACATTCTGACCGGAGCGTTTGCTGCGGACAGTGCTGTTGGTACGGTGATGCAGTTCCAGGTTGGTGCCAATATGGACCAGCAGGAGCGGGTGTTCATCGGTACCATGACGGCTCAGGCTCTTGGGCTTGAAAACGCCCAGGGTGAAGCGGGGATGATAAGCATCTCCACCCCTGAAGCCGCCAACACCGCCATTGGCTCACTTGATGCTGCGCTCCGCCGTGTGTCCAGCCAGAGAGCAGATCTTGGCGCCTACCAGAACCGTTTTGAAACGGCTCAACAGGGTGTTGCGATCGCTGCTGAGAACCTGGCCGCTTCGGAATCCCGAATCCGTGACGCCGATATGGCCAGCGGAGTTGTGGAGTTCGTTCGCAACCAGATCCTGACGCAGGCCAATACGGCGATGCTGGCCCAGGCCAACACGCAGTCACAGTCTGTACTGCAGCTGCTCGGTTAATCCGTTCGTTTTTGGTGGAAGATTTCTGGACGTCATCTTTCACCCGGCCACAGGGGGGAGCCGCGCGCTCTCCCCCTCTGGTTGGCTGTGTACATGGAGGTACAGTTATGGCAATGGAAGTAACACAGGTTCTTCCCGGACAGAACGGCTCACGCCGTCCGGAAGCCCCTATTCTCCAGACTCGGGAAAAGACCCAGGCAGCGATCTCGGAATTCATCAAAGAAAACGTCACTACACCGGAAGAGGTTCGCCGTACCGTACAGCAACTGCGTCGTGTCAGTCAGGCTTTTGACAAGCGACTGAGCTTCAGTTACAACGAAGAGCTGGGACAGATGATCGTCAAGGTGATCGACAGTTCAACCGACAAAGTAATTAAGGTACTACCGCCCGACGAGCTGCAGCGGGTACACCTCAGAATTCGGGAGGCGATTGGTTTGCTCCTCGATGAGTCGGTCTGAGCAGACTGAAGTTCGCAGGGGCACGGGAGAGGGGACGTGTCTGATATAAGCATTCCAGGCATCTCAAACAATCGTGGTATGGACACCGCCAGAATGGTGGATGACCTGATGGAGGTGGAACGCATTCCCCTGCGCCGAATCGAGCGGGATGTGGAGCAGTATCAGCTTCAGCGGGAGACCTGGCAGTCCATGGGGCGTACCCTCAGCGGGTTGCGTGATGCCGCCCGTCGTCTCTATGGTTTCGAAAACCCTTTCAGGGACCGCCTTGCCCAATCCAGCAACACCCAGATCCTCACCGCTACAGCCAGCAGACAGGCTCCGGAAGGGATGACGGAGATATCGGTGTTGCAGACAGCCGGACGGGATCGTCTGGCATCAAACAGCCTTCCCAGAGATACCCGGGTTGCACCGGGAAACTACACCTTCACCCTTGGCGAGATGACTCGGTCGTTCCGCTTTAGCGGAGGTACGCTTGATGAGTTTTCTGAACAGGTAAATCGTCGCGTTGGCGATGTGGTGAGAACGGTTGTTGTTCCTGATACCAGTTCTACCCGAATCATCATCTTTGAGGGCCAGGGAGAGGGATCCGGTGCCCGCCTCTCCTTCGGCGACGCTTCGGAAGCGCTGATGGAGAGAATCGGCGTTATGGCCCCGGCCCGACCGGAGCGCTCCGTAGCCCTGTTACAGGATGAGGTTATCCGACTGGAGCCGGGACAGCAGGAAACACTCTCCCTGGATCAACCGTTCAGAGTAGATCCGGAGATGGTTCTGCGATTCGAAGCGCGAACCATTGAGAGCCCCCGGGAGCCATGGACACCACCGCCCACCCCGCCGGGTCCGGCGCTTCCCGAACGGGGAACGACATCCTTCGGAGGAGTCACGATCCGCGATGAAGTTCCGTCTCTGGACCTTCCGGAGATCCCTCGGCCGGAACCGCCGCCCCTGGTGGAAGACAACCGTGCGGTGACCATAGCCGGAGGAGGAGATACCCAATTGCTTCCGGAAGTCCCCCGGGACGAGGAGTTTCGCACTGTGACGGTACCGGCCCGCGATCTGATCAGCCAGGCAGAACAGTTCCAGTTCAATAACCGCAACACCGACCGCACCCTGGAGATCCGGAATATCTCGATTGTGGACCCTGAACATCGAGGCGACTCACAACCGGCCAACGCCCTGGAGACCGCCAGAGACGCCCGCATCCTGTACAGCGGGATTGAAATTACCCGCTCGTCCAACCAGGTGGACGATCTGATCCCTGGCGTCACCCTCACCCTGAGGCGACCATCACCGGACCCGGTGGAGATCGAGGTCAGCCCAAACCGCGAAGCAGCAAAAGAAGCGATCATAGAGTTTGTAGGCTACTATAACCAGGTTGTGCGGGATATCAACATCTATACCCGCAACGACCGATCCATCGTTGATCAGATCGACTACTTCACAGACGCCGAACGCGAAACGATGGAAGCACGTCTGGGGATCTTTCAGGGAGACAGCAGCCTGAACCAACTGCGGACCCGAATGCAAACGATTCTCATGAACCCCTACCCCACCGGCGATGACTCGGGACTGCGGCTCCTGGCCCAGATCGGCGTCTCTTCCAACGCTTCCGGATTGGGCGGTGGCGTGGACACCTCCCGAATGCGGGGATACATGGAAATCAACGAGGCCCAGCTGGACCGGGTATTGGAGGAGGACTTCGCTGCCGTTGGCCGCCTTTTCGGTCAGGATACCGACGGCGACCTGGTAGTGGACAGCGGCGCTGCCCTGGCGATGGAACAGTTCACCACCTCGTACGTCCAGACCGGCGGGATTATCGCCTCACGATCCAACAGCCTGAATACCAGGATAGATCAAGCGGAGACGCGTATCGGCAGGATCAATGAACAGCTGGAGCGAACAGAGCAGCGCCTGCGCGTAGAGTTCGGAAGAATGGATGGGGCACTGCAGCAGCTGCAGGAACAGTCGCGGTCGCTGGACAACCTGCAGGGGTTGGGTGGTACCGGCAGATAGCCGGTTCGTAGTTGAGAAAAAGTGAGGCTCACTCAGTGAAAATCAGTGTAAATGGGGTACCAATCAGTTTTGAACTTGAGAGGGAAGAAACCCTTGGTGACGTGGTAGACGGTCTGCAGGATTGGCTGGCAGGCAGCAGCCACCGCCTGGAGCAGATTCAGGTCAACGGCGAAACCATGGATCTGGCGGATCCCTCGTGGCAGACCACCTCGTTGCAGGATATTCAGTCAGTGGATATCACTGCGCTCAGCATCTACCAGAACCAGATTGAGGGAATCGAGACGATGACGGCGTATCTCTCCCTGCTGGCACGGGTCATGCGGGACGGTTCGCAGGAACAGACCCGGGCGGTCCTGGAAGAGCTTGACTACATCGAAGGGGGAATCGCACGATATCTCCCGGACCTCGCGGGGCTGCTGTCGGAACCGCTGGACGGCTTTTCCCCGCAGAACCCCGAAGACCGGGCCCGACTGGGCCGGCGGGCAGAGGAGCTGGCGTCAATTCTGGAGCACCGGCAGCAGGAGTTGCTGGAGCCGGAGCACGCGATGACCCTTTCCGTCTCGCTGGTACGC
>SKHA01000162.1 GCA_007117185.1 Spirochaeta sp.
ATTCTCGTTGAGCAGCGTCTTGAATCGCTCTTCGAACCCCGGCAGGTCGTCGTCCCGCAGGCGCTGCAGCAGCGCCAGAAACTCGTCCCCCGCTTCTACCGAGGCGTCCATCTCCTGGGTCTCTGCGGGGTAGTCCCGGCGAAAATCCTGCATGTCCTGGGTGATCCGCTCCCGCAGGCGTTGCAGCGTTTTCAGCTCCGCATCGATGCGGCCCTGAAGCCAATCCCGCAGGTCCTGCTGACGGTTATCGGCGCTCTCCGGGGTTATTACCTGGTCGCCCAGGGCCTCCTGGCGGTAGGGGTCGATGGCGGCGGCGAGGCGTGCCGGGCTGTGGGGGGATGATTCCACCTCCTTCTGGTCTTCCACGAGGCGCTGCCGGGCGATCTCGAGGCGTTCGGTAACGATGGCCATCTGCTCCCGGGTGGTATCCAACGCTTCCCGGTTTACCCGCAGGCGTCCTTCCACCGTATGAAGGTGGTCGGTGAGGGTCTGCAGCACGTCCGATGACGCCTGGAGGGTGCGCATCTCCTGTTCGATGCTCTCGATCCGTGAAGCCAGGGGTGCCCAGTGAATTTCCTGGTACTCGCCGATCGCCTGCAGCCGATAGAGGCGCTGCCGCGTCTCCTGGGTCTTGCGCTGCGCCGCCTGCACCTCGCTGTAGGCTGCCCCGCGGTCCGCCATCTCCCCCTCGATCTCCGTGAGGCGCTGCTCCAGAACCTTGATCTTGGCGTCGTTGCGCCACCCCAGAATGTAGCGACTGCGGTCGTCCAGGCGGTAGCGGTCGTCCTTTTCGTGGCGGTGGGGGGAGCCCTTGATCTGTCCCGCCCGGGTGAGGGCGCGGCTTACCCGGCGGAATACCTCCATGGACTCGCAGCAGGTGTAGTCGAACCGCTCCCTGAGCTGATCCTGGAGCCACGGCCGCAGGGGGCTGTCCGGTTTGATGTCCAGTTTGGCGATGAGAGAGTCCGCGTCGGGTTCCATCTCCCAGGAGCGCTCCTCCGGGCGCACCCGAAAGTACACCAGCCGTCCCCGCAGGTTGGTACGGTCGACCCATTCGCTTACCGCCGCATAATGGTCTGCCGGTACCAGCAGGGAGAGCCCGAAGGAACGCAGCACCCGCTCGATCGCTCCTTCCCATTGTTCCTCGCCGGTGCGTACCTGCAGCAGCTCTCCGGCAAAGGGCAAGTCCTCCTCAGGTAGCTGCAGGTCCTCGCACAGGCGCCGGCGAATGGCGATCTGGCCGGCGTCGATGTTGCTGCGCCGGCTGCGCAGGGAGGTGACCTCGTCAGCGACGGTGGCGTGCTGGCGCCGCAGCCCCTCAATTTCCACGCCCTGCTCGGTGAGGCGATTCTGCAGGGTATCTTCCTGTTGCTGCAGCGCCACCAGGTCATCGGTGATGCGCTGGCGGTTGCGGGCGAACTGTTCGTCGTCCCGGGGATCCGGGATATCCAGTTCCATGGCCAGCTGCCGGTACTCGTCGTGGCGGCGCAGCCGCTTCGCTTTTTCGCTCTCCACGTCCCGGCGCTCTGTGGCCAGCTGGTCCAGGCGGTCACCGCCGTTCTCCGCGATCGCCTGGCGCAGGCGGTCCCGCTCGGACTGTTCCCGCGCTTCCGTCTCTTCCAGGGTGCGCCGCTTCTCGCTGTGCTTCTCCTCTTCCCCCTTCAGGCGGCGGATACGTTGCTCCAGGAGTTCGCTGCGGAGGTTGGCGAAATACGCCCGCAGCCCCTCCCGGCAGAACCGCAGGTGGGTTTCCCGCTCGGTCACCTCGGTGTGGCGCTTCAGGTGCTCTTCGATCTGAGACAGCCGGGTGATCTGATCCTTGGCCCGCAGCACCGCCTCGTGGGCGCGGTTCAGGTCATCAAAGTGGTGCAGCAGCGCCTGGATGCGGCTGTCCACGTCAAAGGGTTCGAGCATGTGTTCCCGGACAAACTCGGTGAGGTTGCCCACCGCTTTCATGGAGACGGTCTGGTGAAAGAGCATCAGCGCCTGCTCGCTCTTGAGGCCGAAGCGGCGGCGGAACGCGGCGCTGTAGGCGGTGAAGGTGTCGAAGATCGGCTCGGTGCCGGGGAGCTCCCGCAGCCGCCGGCGCAGGGTGGCCAGGTCCGCGCCGAATCCGGAGAACTCCCCGCGGATGGACAGGTCCCGGTCGGCTACCAGGTAGAACCGCGCCGGCTGGCCCTGGGTCTCCTTCTGCCACAGCACCTGGGCGATGGTCACCGTCTGGTTGAAGCCGCTGTTGCGGAACACCGCCAGGATGACGGTGTGGCTGCCCCGTTCCCGCAGCGCCACCGGGCGGGAGGTGGCGCCTTCAATGGTTCGCTCGGAGCGGAAGTACCCCTGCACGTAGGAGCGCAGGTCCCGCTCCTTGCGGTCACCTCCGGCGGCCCTGTTGAAGGCAACCCGCCCCGGGGGCACCAGCAGGGTGTTGATTGCGTCCACCACGGTGGACTTGCCCGAGCCGATGTCACCGGTGAGCAGCCCGTTGCGGCCCTCCAGGGGGAGCACCCACACGCGGTTGTGAAAGGTGCCCCAGTTGTACAGCTCCAGACGGTGGAGCCGAAATCCCGCCAGGGAGTCGTCGGCGGCAAACTCAAGTTCGCTCATTCGTTCTCGTCCTCTCCGTCGGTAGCTTCGGAGGCGTTTTCTCCGGTGGAGGTGCGGCCCTCGGCGTAGCCCCGGAGCTGTTCCTCCAGCTCCAGCAGCCACTGGGCGTCGATGAACGCCTTGAGGATGCGCCGCACCTCGAACTTGCCCGGATCGTTTCCCAGGAAGCGGATAAACCCCAGGTCGGCCACTTTGCGCAGGTGCGCCATAATCTGGTCGGACATGCGCGCCTCGGTCTTGCCGGGAGGTAGAAAGGTGCGCACCGCGTCCACCATCTCTTCCGTTTCGATGACCAGCCGCAGTTCACCGCTGGAGGCGTCGTGCTCCGCCAGCTTGCGCCGCAGGATCGCCAGGAGCAGAGTCACCGGATAGGAGAGGGCCCGGCGGTTCACCAGACGCGGGATCGGTTCTTCGTCGCTGTCACCGTCGCTTTCGCGCTGGCGCAGGAACGCGTACCCCTCGTCCAGCACGACGACCAGATCCAGCCCCAGCACCGCCGCGTGGTCCCGGACGGCGTGTTCCAGCGAGAGCAGGTCCTGCCAGCGCTCTTCCTGCTCGTCCCGGGCGATGATCCCCCGCAGGAGGGTTACCAGCACCACCGACAGGCGGTTATCAGTCGGCCGGTTGTCATTCGGCGTCGCCATGGTTGTTCTCCTGTTCTTTGTGGGCACTGTGGGAATCGCGGTCATGGTGGGCGCGCTGAAAGAGGACCCGAGGCACCCTGGCGCGCCGGGGCACACCTGAGCCGTCGATCCAATGGATAGTGTTGTGGTGTTCCTCGTCGATGACGCCCCAGGGGTATTCCGAGGCCAGCTTGAAGTAGGCGATCAGCTCCGCCAGACCCTGCTGCAGGGGGTAGCGTTCGGTCAGAGCCGCCAGACTGATCTGGTCGCTCGCCGCCAGCTCCCGGCTGATCTGATCCTCAAGGCGTTCCATGTCCACGATTTCCTGCTCGAAGAGCGCCGAGGTATCGATCTGAATCTCCTGGTCGTCTTCCGGCGGGATCTGCAGCAGAACCTCCGCCGGACCGGTGTACGGGGGGCGTTCCAGAGGCAGGTGGATCCCGGCGCGGTTGCCCGCCACGTGGAAGACGGTACCCGCCGGGGGGGCCTCCCGCAGCGCCAGGGCGTGCCGGGTCACGCTGTCCAGCAGCTGCATGATGCGCTTGTTCTCGAAGAACGCCTGGTCGTCCAGAAAGCGGCGCAGCTGCTGGGATAGTCGCGCAACGGTTCGCTGGGTCTGCTCCCCCGCGGCCATCCAGTCGTAGTGAATCCGCCGCAGCCGGGGGTCGTCCCGCAGCTCACCCAGAGCGTCCAGGGCGTACACCTGATCCAGCAGCGCGGTGAGCTCCTCCTGACTCTCGGGAGACATGAGAAAATCCCAGAACGCCCGAAAGCTGCGCCCCTCGTCGGAGTCGGTGATCGCGTCGTGTTCTCCGAAGACCGAACGGAGCAGAGAGCTTTTGTCGTCGCTCCACCCGGCGATCCGTTCCCGCACCCGACGGTCCAGTTCGCGGAAGTTGTGTTCCACCGCCCGGAAGTCAGAGAGCAGTTCCCGGGCGGTCCTGCTGAAGTTGGTGAAGCGCTCCCGCAGGCTGCGCTCATCGAGGACGGGGATGTGGCCGGCGCGAATCCGGTCGATCTGGCGCTTGAGCTCCCGCCGCTCCTCCTGAAGCCGGGCGATGCGCGCCTCGGCATCCTCTTCGGCACCGTGAACGATCTCCCTGAGCAGGCTCAGGGCGGTGAACAGGCGGCTTTCGGTACCCACAAAGGAGCGCTCGAAGAGGCTGTCCACCCACTGCAGCGCCTGCTCGGTGGCGGGGGTCAGGTCGAAATGGGCCTCGTCGGACCCGGGAGGGTAGAACTTGCGCAACCACCCCCGGTCGTGGTGGGCCCACTCGGTGAGGTAGTCTGCCGCATCCCGGGGGAACGCGTCGGGTCCTTCCACCTGCCGCAGGGTGTACAGGAAGTCGTCCAGGCGCATCACCAGGTCGGACTCGGGCAGAAAGCGGCGGTTGTCTTCCCGGAACGCCCGGTCCAGAAAGGCGGTGACCAGGGGGGCGTGGTCGGCGCTGAGGAGGCGCCAGGCCGGGTGGTTCCGCTTGAGCTGCAGGAGATCTTCGTAGGAGAGGGTGGTGGCGGGGCGTGGCATTGGCTGCAGTATATCTGCCCCGAGGGTCCGGACCAAGGGGCGCTGTACCGCCTTTGGTTCAATCCACGCCGGGCGATTACGTCAATCCGCTGAAGCAGCTCCTCTGGAATGCAGTACCGCCGCCGGGCGGTCTCTGTCACCGGGAGACCCGCCCTCCCAACGTTTCAATAAACTGCCTCGGCGTCAGTACAGATATGGATCCGACAGTTTCACCGGGAAAATGCCGCACGTTACCCGTAACGAGGGGGACGCCGCCCATCGTCGCAACCTCTGCAAAAGGTGCGTCATCAGGGTCCGGGAGGCCCTGGATCGTCAGGGCGCCGATAATGTACCGCGCGGAATTTCGGATGTGATCGAGAATCGCCCGGCTGTCTTCCGGATGGATCCAGCGTGCCAACTCAGGTCTCGCAAGCACTTCACGGTACTCACGAAAGATGCGGTCATCCAGGCAAAGCTGGATTTCATCCCCACGAACTCCATCAATGATGCGGCCCGGCGGATTCTCGGCACTGATCAAGCCGGAAACAAGGACACTTGTATCCAGCACTATCTGAACCACGAATGCTACCGGGTGCGGGAACGACGGGCAGCATCGATAGCGGACTCAACTACCGCGAGATCAGGGGGATTCTCGATAGCCCGCTCGCGAATACGTCCTACCGCTGCGGAAAACAGTGCTCTCCGGATCTCCCGCAAGGACGATTCAACTGTTTCGCCATCGACGCCAATCATAATCGCCATCGGTTTTCCGTCGCGAGTGACGATGATTTCCCGTTCCGACTCCAGCTGAGCACCCAGGGCTTTAGTCTTTTTCAGTTCAGTCACCGCCAGATACCCCATAATCGCTCCTTTTTCACTCTTAATAATACCACAAATAACGGGTTGTGCCCAGTTTTCCGCCGATATGGAACGGATTTTCGTATACAGCCGGGGGCCGAGTTTCATACACACGCACAGCTCGACGAAGTACCAGTTTGAGCTTTTCCAAACACCGGTGGGCGGCCTTTGGTATCGGGAGGGGCACCCTCCGTTGCGGTCAACCTGCCGGAGCAGCAGTTCTCCTTCGTTTGGCTTCAGGGGCAGGAACCGGATCAAGCTCCCGATCACGCAGCCCGGCACATTATCAGGATGGTGACGGGGCATTGAATGGTGTGTGGGCGTCGCGCCCTGTCGTGTTACAATCATCGTCGTGGCACAAACCGACCTCGGGTGGTACCGACGCAATCTCAAATCCCTCAGAACCCTGACGGAGCCGGTTCTTGATCAGGTGTGCGAGTGGCTCCATCAAAGGTACA
>SKHA01000369.1 GCA_007117185.1 Spirochaeta sp.
GTTGAACAGGTGGTTTCCGCGGAACCGATCAATGCGCAGGGGTGCGGTAATCGACATCACGAGCTGTAGGAAGTTGGCGGCGCGGATATACTCCATCGACTGCGTAACATCGGGATTCTCGTGCACCCACTCCGGGTGCTCGTTTCGACACACCCCCGGCTTCCAAATGTCTTTCGATGCGTTATTATGCTCCCCATGCCAATGATCCGATGCACACGACGACTCCAGAAGGCTGTCGGTATTCCACCAGTAGAATCGGCCGACCCAGAGTCTTCAGCGTCGGTGCTGGGAGACTGGTTCGCGAACCTCATCGAGCCGGGTGAGGATCAGTGCATCATCTTCGTCAATGACAGAACCTTCATCAATTTCGTGATTGATTTCCGAAGTGCTGATACCGCATCTTCGCTGATCTCGTCATTCACTCTCGGGCTATCGTGCATCCTGTCTGAGCTTGGAACTCCAAAAGACACGAAGGAGCGATTGCTTTCGGACTACGGTGATATTTCTTTCGGAAACACCAATGACCGCAGGATAGTCGGGACAATGAACCAGCTGGCGTTCGAGTACACGTTCATGATAACCGACGTTGGTGGCATTCACAGCCCGGAGGTACCAGCAATAATGCTGCAGGCAAACAGAACCCCGGTCAAACCGTTGGACTGGCAGTTCCCGGTCGAAGCCCTTCAAGCGCTGTATCAGTCGGTGAAGTAGGTACTCTGGGACCGATCATATTCGTACATCATAGCTGAGATTATTCACCTCTTCGATCTTCCCTCCCAAGGACGCGTTTGTGTCGTCGGAAGGATTATCTGTCTGAACGCAACCCGCGGCTCGCACTACGACTGCATCAGGCCCTCGAGTTGTAGCGCATGAAAACGAGACTCGATGTAGGATACGCCGGAGCAATCGCGCGCTACGTCTGAGTCGTCCATGTTTGTAGGATTATGCGTTAGGACTCACCGCCGAGAGCTTCCTTGAGGGCGGCCCAGTTGATCTTGCCGTCGGCGAACGCCTCGGGGGCGATCTCCCGCAGTGCGATGAGGCGCTCTTCGTCAAAGGTGTAGTCCGGTCTCGGTCGTTCAAGGGGCATCGAGTTTCTCCTGATCGTTTTGATTTCACGTGTTAAAGCGAAGAATCGTTCATTGACTTGCCCGTTCAATTTTCACGCGCTGGCGTGCGTGGTTGCATAACAAGCCGCACCCGCTCGCGCCGGAGCATGTCGAACGTGTTGATAAAGGGAACACCCATCGCGATACATACACTTGGGATTTTGACCCTGCGCCGTCCGTTGGCAGGTGTTTCAAGTGTAACGACGGTATGTCCACCTCCGAGAGCCTGGGCGCAGAGATAGTAGTCAGCTATCTGCAGGAACTGCGCTACCGCTGCCTGGTCGTATTCGGATCCCGTTATCCAGGAACTTACTCTCTGAAGGGCTTCTACATCTGTTTGCTGTGGCTGAAGGAAAAAATCTTGTGGCAGGTTTTTCACCCAATCGGCAAGATCATCGTCACCGGAAGTAATTTCGTCCTTGACCTTACTCACACTGTGGACAACTCCGTCCTTGCCCTTTTCCTCGATCCATTCCCAAAATCCCGGGCAAAAATCTTTCCCATAGTAGAGGTTTTTTGCCGTGATCAGGACGTTTGCATCGAGTAAAAAAGCCATCTATCCGTACACTGCAAGACGATGACTCATCGTGCGCAACGTAGCCATTCGTCTTATTCCAAGCATCCGCATAGCTTCAGTGAACGACGTGCGCCCTTCCCAGGCACTGCTCAGCACCGCCTCGGCAAATTTATAACCAGTTCTCATCAAGGCACTATTATAAAAATCCCCACCGGAATTTATTGGTCGGCTTTCTCTGTGACGAGATCGATCCAACTCTTCACCGTACATATGGTGGTACGTCTCGGAGCTCAGCCTCCTGTTGTCATACAGGCGTCGAAGGATAACCAGGGTGCTCACTTTGAAATAACGAGACAACGATCGGATTTCTTCTTGAAGAACGTTTTCGGATCGGTATCGCCAAAGCAGCTCTTCCGCAGGAACAAGCGTTTCGGCGGCTACGCGGTTGCACCACACCTCTGTAGAACTATCGGAAAGTTCTATTCCTACTTCACTGAGACCGGTGCTTCCAAGAAGAACGTGGACATATTCATGGATGAGAGTGAAAATCTGCGCGGCTTTCGAATCTGCGCCGTTCACGAAGATAACGGGAGCATAGTCATCGGATAGAGCAAATCCGCGAAACTCTTCAGGATCAAGCGCTCGGTGCGTATCACTCCCGACGATACCGCTGGTGAATACCAGTACACCGGTTCCTTCTATGCGATCCCTGAGCAGGCGAACCATCTCCGAAAAGGTGGATGTGTGTAAACGATCCGCTTCAGAGAGGGACAATAATTGACGAATCTTCTCTGCAATCTGTAGTGGATCATCAGTGAGAGCAACCGAGCCAACAATAGGTAAGGGATCTTGAATTTCTGCTCGAATATTCTCCCTATACCAGGATTGTCGAAGTTGTGCTGTATGAATCACCTCAAGGAGATCTGGAGATGGCGCGGTTTGCGCTCTAACGGCCATCCTCCGAAAATCAGGTATTGGTAATGGAATTTCTACAGGTTCATGCAAAAAGAAGTAGCCTGCTGGCGTACGTGTAGCCCGCGCGATATGCTCGATCTGTTTCATCGTGGGGTGTTTTTCACCGGAGGTCCATTCATCCCACGCGGGAAATAACCTATAGAGCCTATCAGAATCTATCGCCGACCGGTGCACCGCCCATTCAAGAATCTCACGGGCAACGGGAACCCTTGTTACTGCCATGAATCTGCTGCCACCTTCTCCAGTTCAATATGCATATTACCGTAGCCAGCAGGATTTCTCAACCAGTATTGGATAGATCGTATAAACGATATTACCATTCTGATGATATCTCATTCATGGGGCATCGATCTTCTCCGGGAAGAACGCTCCCTTTTGACCAAACGCAGCGTATTCCTGTTTCGGGATCAGGAGATCACCGGCGAAGGCGTTTGCTTCCTCCTCTTCCCGGGCGGAGGTCTGCTCTTCACCATCGATGAAGACCGCCTTCTTCCCGTGGAGAAAGATATCCACGGGTTGGGTGAATGATGTACCACCACAATTCAGTCAACTCTCCCGCAAAATCGCGGTGGTTCACTTTCAAAAATCCCAAAGCCGGGCTACCCTGATACGAACATGAGCACAACACCCCGGCAGCATCCATCAAGAACACTCACGGGCCTGTCATGAACATCCAGCAACAGCCACTGCAGAAGCCGTCCCTGCTCCATCGCCTGTTTGGACTCCCCTACCGGCCCAACTTCCTGCTGGAGTTTCGCAACATGATCGCCTCCCACGATATCGACGGGATCTCCGCAGATCACGTCACCGGTCTTGAGGCGAAATACCGCTGCGGAATTACCGGGACCAACCCTGAGAGCCGGGCGCGGCTCTACGAAGAGGTGCTGGGGGCGTATCTGTTCGATCAACGCCTCTCCGAGAGGGAACGGGAGAATCTGGGGTGGCTCAGGGAGACCCTGGGGATTTCCCACGAGGATGCCCGGAAGATCCGGGAGAAAACGGTGGCCCCCATATTCAGGCGTAATGCGGAGAAACTGGTTGCCGACGACGCCCTCTCTGACGAGCAGAAGAGATCCCTGGACGAACTGGCTGACGCCATTGCGCTCCCCGAGGCGGTGGCCAACCGGATCTACGCCGAGGTTGCCGGGGTCAGAGTGCAGCGGTACCTGGACGCGGCAACTGCGGACCAGCAGCTCTCGCCGGAGGAAGATGAAGAACTGCGCTCCATCGCCCGCAATCTTCGTGTCGCCATTCAGGCGGATCACACAACCCAGCGGACCCTCGATCGCTATCGTCTGTTCTGGCAGATCGAGAACGGTGAGCTGCCGGAGATCGACGGTGGCATCAATCTGTATCGGGGAGAAAGCTGTTATTTCCGCTGCGATGCCGCCTGGCATGAGCTGAAGCAGGTCACCCGCAGGCTCAACTACGGGGGCCCCACCATGCGCATCAAGATCATGAAGGGGGTCTACTGGCGCGCCGGGAGCCTTGGGGTGCAGCGGGTCTCTGCGGATGTCCTGCAGCACCTGGACGATGGCAGTCTCTTTCTCACCAGCAAGCGCCTCATCTTCATGGGCCGCAAAAAGAACAGAACCATTCGCCTCAACCGCATCCTTGATTTCGAGATCTTTTCCAACGGCGTTCAGATCGAGAAGGATGCCGGAGCCAGCCCGTTTCTTGAAACCACGGCGGACATGGAGCTGTTCGGGCTGTTGCTGGGACGGGCTATTCGCGACCTGGGGTAAGTGCGTTTGACGCTGCTGCTTGTGCCGTTATCATCTTGCCTGAGGCACGCTGAAACCAGATGTACGCCACCACGCCGGCGACGATGTTCCCCGCTGAGAGCCCGGCGAAGAGACCAGGCAAACCAGCCACCGCCCTGCCCACCATTGCCAGGGGAATATACAGCCCCACCAGCCGGAGAAAGGCCACCGCCGCCGCGGAAAAGGGGCGCTGCAGGCCGTTGAACGCCGCTGCGGTAACTGTCACCACACCCATCAGGCCAAAACTCGGAGCGAGGGTCCACAGGTACCGGGAGGTCGTCGCCACCACCGTCGTCGTATCGTTGAAGATCGCCGCAATCTGTTGGCCCTGGAACGCAAAGACCAGCGCCACCATCCCACCCCACGCCAGCGACATTCCCACAGCCACCCGGTAGCCGGTACGTCCGCGGTCGATGCGCCCCGCCCCGAGGTTCTGTCCGACAAAAGGGGTGAACACCATGGAGAGAGCAAAGGTAAACACCAGGGAAAACGACTCCAGGCGCGTTGCCACCCCAAACCCCGCAACCGCGTCGGGTCCGTAGACTGATACCAGCCGGGTAACCACCGCCATGGAAATCGGCAGGGCGAGGTTGGTGAGCACTGCCGGAATACCCACAAAGAAGATCTGACGGGCACTCTCTAGAAAGCGCGAAAACTGCGGGTCCTCGGGAAAGAGTTTCTCCCGACGGATTATCGCCGCCAGGACGATCACTGCCGTGCTGCCCCGGGCGATGACGGTGGCAATGGCAGCTCCCTGGATACCCAGGGCGGGAAACGGGCCGAGTCCGAAGATCAGAAGCGGATCAAGAATCACGTTGAGAGTCACCGCAAAGACGATCACGAAGCTGGGAGTCTTACTGTCTCCCGTTGCCTGCAGGATGTTCTGCCCGATCATCGGCAGGACCACAAAGGGCATCCCGATGTACCACACGACCATGTAGTCGCGAATGAGGCCCATAATCTCCCGCTGCGCTCCAAGAGCGGTAAAGAACGGCTCGATGGTAACGAGTCCCACCAGAGCAATCACAATCACCAGGGCAAACCCGAGCAGGTGGGCGTGGAGGGTGAGGCGTTCTGCTGCCGCGCGGTCCCCCGCTCCGAGGGCCCGGGATACGTTGGCGGAGGCCCCCACACCAAGGCCCGAGGCGATGGACCCCGCTACGATCACCACCGGAAAGGTGTAACTCATGGCAGCCAGTTCCAGCGCCCCCAACCGGCCCACAAAAAAGGTATCCACCACGTTGAACATCACAATGCCCAGGGCACCGGCCAACATGGGTATGATCAGGCGGATCAACACCGGGCCCACGGGATCCGCGATCAGGTCTGGTCGCTTCATCCGGTCAACCGCTACAGCCGTTGATGCACACAACCCGATTCCGACCGGAAGACTTGGCCACATACAGCGCCTGGTCAGCGCGAACAACCACATCGTCAGAACCGTCTTCAGTAACGGCAATGCCGATGCTCACCGTAACCACCGGCGCCACACTGGAGTACCCGTGGGTAATGGCCAGCGCCTCCAGCCCGCTGCGAATGTTCTCCGCCAGGACCCGGGCCCCCTCCAAGGTGGATTTGGGCAGGAGTACGACAAACTCCTCACCGCCGTAGCGCGCCGCGAAGTCTCCCCCGCGGTGGCAGGACTTCTGAATTACCTGGGCCACCGCCCGCAGACAGCTGTCACCAGCGGGGTGCCCGTAGTTGTCGTTGTAGGGTTTGAACTGGTCGATATCCAGCATGACCACCGCAAGCGAGGTCCCTTCGCGCTTACTGATGTTCAGCTCCAGTTTGAGCCGTTCGTCGAAGGCGCGGCGGTTGGAAAGTTCGGTGAGGGCATCCACCCGGGAGAGCTCTTCCAGGCGTTGATTGGCGTGCTGCAGCTCCCGGGTGCGGTGGGTGATCTTTTCTTCCAGGTGGGTGTTGAGCTGGCGGATTTCCTGGACCATCACCGCGTTCTCCTCTGAGAGGGCGGCCACCTGTTCATACGTATCCTGAAAACGCCACGCCAGAAAGATGCCCTGCAGGACCAGAAAGAGCACCATCCCCGCCGAGAACAGCTCCGGTGAGTAGAGCACGTTCAGCTCACGCAGGACGTCGTGAAGCCCGGTGGACAGCAGAACCAGTCCCGCCAGGACGAAGAGGTTGCTTCGCCGGGTATCCGCAAGGAGGCGGTGTCGCAGAAGCAGGAAGACCGCCCACCCGCCGCCGGCCATGATCAGGATCTGCAGATGCTGAAACACCCAGTCATAGACACCAACGGGAAAGATCACGATCAGGATACCGAAGAGAACCACCGTAACCCGCGCCACCCCGGCGAGCCACTTCAACGCCGGAGCCCGAACCACCTCCTGCAGGTACAGGATCATCAGGGGAACCATCATTAACGCCGCGGCGTAGCCGATCTTCATCATGAGCTCCGGCGGAAACGCTGGAAACAGACGAATCAGGATCCGTTCACTCACCAGACTCAACCGCGCTGCAGAGAGCGCCGCGATTATGGTGAGGTACAGACTGGTCCGGGAGCTCTGCTGCACCAGAAAGAGAATTGCGTAGTAGAGCGCCGCGAAGAGAAGGCTTCCCAAAAGGATACCCTCTTTGATGAGCGAGCGGTTGGTGAACCGGCGGATGTCCTGGTATCGCCCCAGGAACACCTCGTTCAGGCGAATACGGCGGTGATGGAAGTTGGCAAACTGGATGGTGATCTCGACGGTATCGCCCTGAGGGGGCGCGAAGGATGGCTTGAGCGGCACGTACTGAGGACGATACTCATGGCGGTTCAGACTGACCTGCCCGCTCTGCCCCACAAGAACGCCGTTAACCCAGATCCGGTTTGACGAAGCCAGGTAGGGTATCATCAGCCCGAGAAGGTCTCCCGGCGACTCCCCGTGCAGTCCCCGGGGAAGGGTTACGGTAAGGTGCAGGGTGCCGCCGGTGTAGGCGCTGGCCGGGAGCACCGCCGGCAATACAAGGGTTTCCACCGGCGAGGTGGTATGGATCTCATGGGGTTCTACCAGGGTGTCGGGGAAGAAGGTCCACTCTCCGGCCAGGGGTACCAGCCCCCCTGCATCGGGGTTCCAGATCCCGGCGTCCAGAGCGCCGTTCTGCCCGGGGCCAACTCCGGCTGTAGAGAGATACCGATGGGTGTCCGCCAGGAAGATGGGAACAACAAAGCCGAGAACGGTCAGAAGAACGATGAACGCTGCTATTCCCCGGCTGGTTGTACGGTGCTCCAGAATCAACTGCCCCGCTGAGACCCTCGAGTTGCCCGGGGGGTTCTTCCCGCGGAAGCACCGGCCTGCCCGCGACTTCCCCGTGAGGACTCCCTGAGGAAACGCGAGCCTTTGTCCGTCGGTTTTGCCGGTGCAGCATCGCTACCCTCACCGTCTTCTTCAGCCACCGCCAGCTCGGCGGCGCGCTTCTCAGCTGCGGCGCGCAGCGCCTCAGCCTCGGCGATGCGATCTTCTTCGTAGTGGCAGTGCTTGTATTTCCGGCCGCTGTTACAGTGACACGGATCGTTTCGTCCCAGTTTCATACGGCAAAGGCTACACTGAAGGCTTGGTGTGTGTCATCGGGGAGCCCGAAGGACCAGTAAAAACTGGTCCGGATCCGTTGAAGACTCCTCTTCCTCCAGGGTTCCTTTGACCTGCGCCAGCAGCCCCTCCCGCAGGTTGCGGGACATGATCCCGGCTGCGGAGTCGTCCTGCTCCAGACAGCCCTCTGTGCAGTGGATCCTGAGTTCCAGTTCCACGCTGTTGCGGGTCTGCCGAAGAATGACCGTGACAGAGCCGGTGCCGGATATCCTCCTGATCAAGGACAGGAGCAGTTCATTGGCAAGGAGGCCGAATGGCACCGCCCGCTCCAGGGGAAACCGCGTATCCGGTTGGAAGTCCGTACTGAAGCGGAGTCCCGACGCGGATGTATTCTCACCAAACTTGATCTCCAGTTCCCGGATCACCCGTCGTACGCAGGTGTCCAGGGCCACCTGATCCAGCTTTTCCGTGACGTACATGGACTCGTGCACCGCTGAAAGGGTGCGGACACGCAGGGACAGCTCATCCAGAACCTGCCGGGCTTCCATACCGACAGAGCTGGCCTGCAGCGTGATCAGACTCAGGATGAGCTGGGTTGTGTTCTTGACGCGATGATGCAGTTCACGCAGGAGCAGGTTCTGATCGCTGTATGTTCGGGTGTTCCTGAAGGCGACGGCGGCATGATGTGCCAGGGCGGTAGCCAGCTGAAGGTCATCCGAGGAGAACGGGTCCACCAGGTCCCGGTCAAGGGTGAACATCCCCACAACCTCTCCGCTATCGATGAGGGGTACTCCCATCCAGCTGCGGACGTGCCCGGAGAGGTACTGACCGTCTTCCTGAAGAAAGTGGGGGTATTCCTGACGGATGTCCGCAACGGAGATCGTCTGCTGCGTCGTCACCACGTGATAGTTGGGAAAGCGGTCGCTCAGAGGGAAGCGCAGTGAGAGGATTCCCGAGTCAGCGGTGAATCCATGCGCCTGTACCACCTTCAGCTCTTCACCATCCAGGAGCTGCACCGTCCCGGAGGTGCACGGTATCGCCGCCGAGATGAGCTCCATCGTCTCACGGAACACCTCTTCTGGCTCGCGTATTGCCGTGTTCATCCGTACCGCCGACTCCAGAACAGCGTGCAATCGTCCCGCAAGGCGGACCGAACCCATCTCACGCAACCGTGTTTCCGTCACATCTTGAGCTATCGCGTGAAGGCCCCGGATTGTGCCGTCATCGTCCCGATCGGGAGAGAGGAGGACGTCCAGAAAGACCTCCCCTGACGCCAGCTGATAGCGTTCTTCCACGGAGAAGGAATGGCCATCCAGAGCGCGCTGGTACCACCCCTGCCAGCGTGATCGCTCGCTCTCCGGGAGGTACACCGTGGGCACCGCCCCTACCAGGACATCAACACCGTATAACTGGCGGTAGCGATCCTGAAACCTGCTGTTGAACCGGACGAGACGCAACTGGTCATCAAGTTGCCAGATCGCATCAAAATAAGATTCCAGGAGTTCCTGATATGAGTCCACATCAAACAGGGTAGTCTCTTCGGTGAGACATAGCAAGAAAAGATTTTATATCGTACTGTGGCTCTCATGAATGAGCTGTATATCCTGCTGGGAGCCTACGCGGTGGCGGGCACGGGGGTCTCCCTGGCGGTCATGAGACGAAATCGTACCGGTAGAGAATTTTTCCTGGGGGGTGGGCGCATCAGCTGGGTTGTCCTGGCGATGACCTACGCCGCTACCACCTACTCGGCGTTCATGATGGTGGGGCTGGTGGGACTTTCTTTTACCGGCGGTCTGGGCTCGCTCATCTTTGAGCTGGTCTACCTGGGGTCAACGGTTCTTCTCCTGTCTGTGTACGGCCGCAGGATCTGGGAGAAGGCCCGGCGGGAGCAGCTGGTCTCGCCGATGGACCTCTTTCGCAGCCACTACGGTGGGGCAACGGTTCGGGCGGGTTCGGTGGTGGCGGCGTTGGCGCTCATTCCGTACACCGCGGTACAGGTGATCGGTCTGGCGGTCATCCTGGAGGGGTACGGCATCTCCTACCAGGGGGGGGTGATCTTTGCCGTTGTGGTCATCGGTACATGGGCGCTTCTGGGGGGGTTGCGGGGTGTGGCTCTTACCGATGCGCTTCAGGGGGTGTTCATGATGGCCCTGGCCATCGCGGCGATGGTCTGGAGCCTGAACGCCTACGGCGGTATCGAGTATTCAACCTTTCCGAATGAGCTGTGGACCCCCCGGTTTTTCATCAATCTGACCCTGCCCTGGGCGTTTTTTGCCCTTACCAACCCGCAGGTACTGCAGCGGGTCTTTGTCCTGCGCAACCCTGGAGAGCTGAAGAAGATGATCATCCTCTTTGGAGTCTTCGGGCTAGTCTATACCCTGCTCACCACGGGTATCGGGTATGCTGCCCGCGAGGGTGCCGCCGGTGGTGTGTTTTCTCCTCCGGCAACTCGGGACGGGGTCATCGTGGCGATCATGATGCAGATGCAGCGGACCCTGGCGCTGCCCCTGGCGCTGAGCATCGTCTTTGCCTCCGTTTCCACGGCCAACTCCATTCTTCTGACCCTGGCAAGCATGTTCACCCGCTCCGAGACGGCGCCGCGAACCGGCCGTATGGTGGTACTGTTCCTGACGGTGGTGGTGGGATTCTTCGCGCTGCTGCGTCCCTCCGAGCTGGTGGAGCTCTCGGTGGCGTCGTCGCGAATTCTGATGGTCTTCCTGCCCCTGCTGTTCGGGGTGTTTCACCTCAAGACCGGCGGACCCCGCACAGGAATGGTTACGATTCTGGGAGGGGTTGCGGCGGCGCTGGTAATCGGCCTGGTTGCGCCCCGGGACAGCTCGCTGCTGACGCTGGTGGCGGTGTGCGTCCTTTTTGGCGCCGGCGTCTGGTGGGACCGGTTCAGTCGCTCAAAGGCTTTACCTGAAAGGTAAAGCCGTCCCGGAACACGCAGGGGTGAGCCACCAGCGCGTACCGCCGATACATCTCCGGTGGGATGCCGATGTCACCCACGAAGAGGCGCCCGCACCACTCGGTGGTAAGCCCGGTACGTGGAAAGGCCATGCAGAGAGTCGCGTCGGCCCGGACCGCGCCGTCCATGGGGACACCCGTCACCGGGTCCACCCCGGTGGGCATCTCCAGGGAGATGATTCTGGCGCCGTCTTTCCGGCATCTGGCCATGCTGGCCATAGCCGCCCGAAGGGTTGCATCGTCCGCCGGGGCACCCTCCCGGGCAACCAGGGCGTCAACCACCAGAGCCACGTCTTCCCCCAGGTCCTCCAGCCGCTCTGATACTGTTGCGCCGCTGAGGACCAGGGTCTCCCGCTGGCGCCTGTTCTCCTGCCGCTGGGAACCGAAGAGGTGAATCACGGTGAGGGTATAGCGGTGGTTGGCAAGGTGCCGGGCCAAGGCAAAGGCAACCGCACCGGTGAACCCTGGACCGGCCAGCACGACGATCTTCCCCTGGCGCTCATGACCGAGCTCTGCGGTAACCAGGTCGTATGCACTGCGGGCGCCGTTTTCAACCAGCTCGGCAATACCCAACTGGCTGCTTCCCTCTACCGCAGAGAGCAGCTCCCTTGCTTCTTATGTGGTCACTCCGGAGACGACACTTCCATCTGCAGTCAAAAACAACCGTTGCATGACTTTTTCAGTAATACAATGTCTGAGGCGCTGATGCAAGATGGCCCGGGCGTGTTAGACTGGGGGGACACAATTCACGTACAAGGAGCTTCACATGGAAACGTTTGTAGAGTCTTCCCGGATGATCGCCAAAAATCCCGTTCCCGGTGCCAACGGCCGGATCGTTCACAGCCCGACCATGACGGTGGCCCACTGGTCTTTCGACGCGGGAACGGTTCTTCCGGAGCACAGTCACCCCCACGAGCAGGTGGCCCTGGTGGTGGAGGGAACGCTGGCACTCACGGTTAACGGGGTAACCCGAAACCTGAATGCCGGCGACGCGGCGATCATCCCCGGTAACGTGCCCCACGAAGCACGCGCGGTAACGGCGTGCCGGATTGTAGACACCTTTAACCCCGTTCGGGAGGATTTGCGCTGATCTGGAAGCTGGTGGGTCAGCTGTCTTTGCGGCGGCTGCTCACCAGCCGCTGCAGATCGTGAATATTGGTAACCACGATCTTGTTGGGGAACACCTCCAGCCGGTTCTGCTTGGCAAACTGACTGATCACCGCCCGGGCTTTGTCCGGAGTGATACCCGCCCAGTGGGCAATATCGTTAGCGGTGACAGCAAACTCCCAGCGGTCCTGGTCGCGGCTGCGATTGGCTATTCCCTCGTAGAGCATGAGAAACACGTCGGCAACCCGGGCCTGAATGTCCGGGAGCTTAAGGATCATGAAACGCCGACGCTGATCGTAGATTCTCTTCACAAACGTCTTGAGCAGTGTCAGGGCGATCTGCGGGTTTCCCTGCATGAGGATCTCAAAGTTTTCACGGTTGAACTCCAGCAGCACGCATTCGTCAAGGGCCACGGCGCTGGCGCTGCGGGGGGCTTCTTCAAGGATGGCCATCTCACCGAAGAGCTCCCCGGGCTGCAGGATGTCTACCGCTTTCTCAATTGAACCCATCACCTTGGTGATTTGCACCCGACCACTCTGAATGAGGTAGAACGCGTTTCCCGGCTCGTACTCGCAGAAAATCATTGTGCCCCGGGAAAACTTCTTGGCGAATCTGTCAAAAGCACCCATCTCAGCCCCCGAACTCCCGCTGTGCTTTCTCAATTCGTCGGACAAGGGAGGGCTCGTCCTGAACTGAAGCCAGGGCCTTTTTCAAAATGGTTGATGCTTTTGCGGCATCGCCGGTTTTACCGTAGCTGCAACCGATCACGAAGAGTACCTCCGCCAGTTGCGGCATTCTGGGATTCTCCTGGATCAACGCGGAAAAGTGGCGGATTGTGTCACCGTATTTTTCCTGGGCAAACAGACACTTCCCCACCTCAACGCGGGATTTCAACGAGTACTCCTCGTCACCGCTCTCGGCAACCCGGCGGAAAAGAGCCAGGGCTTCATCAAAACGGTCGTTGGCGAACATGCTTTCCGCTTCAAAATAGGTGCGCCCCGTCTCGGAGAGCCCCTTGCTGCCACTGCCGTCACCACCGGTGGCGGGCGAAGCGGCGGGGGGAGCATCTCCCGCGGCGGTCATCGCCGAGGCTCCCTGGCTGATCCGCTTCAGCTGTTGTTTGGCGTCATCGGCGTGACGACCTTTGGGGTACAGTTCAAGGTAACGGGTCCAGATGTACTTGGCGTGGTCCAGCTGTCGCTGGGAAAAGTAGAACGTGGCGCTCTGGTGCAGCCCGTCTTCCGGATCGATGGTGTCGTCCTGATTGAGCATTGAGGAGACCTTGGAGTGGATGCGCCGCAACTGGTTGGAGAACACCTTGAGCATCTTGACGATGATCCGGGTGTTGGAGCTGACAAACTGCTCAAACTCGGCCACGGTAAACTGCACCACCTCGGCTTCCGAGAGGACCAGCGCGTCCTCTTCCCGGGGGTACCGTCCCAGGGAACTGCGCACGCCAAAGAACTCGCCCTTCTGGATCATGTCCTGGATCTCTCCGCCCGTCTCGATGTCCTGTGAGCGCAGAATGATGCGCCCGGACTTGAGGATATAGATACGCTCATCGGTATCGCCGTGGAAGAAGACGACAGAATTGGGTTTGTAAACAACTGATTTTGGCAAGCGTTACTACTCCTGTGGAAACTGTAGCTCCTGATGAATGAAAAATCAAGCGCTGCCGGTTGCTTGAGTGTGCACCATCCCGTACTATAAACACAAAGCCATGCTGAACTTTGTGGAGCGGACCGGTAAAAACACAATTACCTCGGTGCAGAACTTCTTCTACGCCATGGGGTATTTCTACCGGATCCTGAGGGACTCGCTGTTCTATCTGCGGCACAAACAGTCCCGGCGGGTGCTGACGTTTCAGATCCTCTTCACCGGTATCGAAGCGCTGCCGGTGATCGCCATCCTCTCGGTTGGTCTGGGGGCGATCATCATCATCCAGGGACTCACCGTCCTGCCCCAGTTTGGTCAGGGGCAGCTTGTCTATACCATCCTCATTACCGTGATCACCCGTGAGCTCGGGCCGATCCTCACGGCGTTCATCGTTGCCGCCCGCTCCGGCACCGCCATCTCTACCGAGCTGGGCAACATGGTGGTCAGTCACGAGATCGAGGCGTACGTGGCTGACGGGATCGATCCCATCAGTTATCTGGTGGTGCCCCGGTTTCTGGGGGTTACCTTCTCTCTCGTTCTGCTGAATCTCTACTTCAACATCTTTGGCCTGCTGGGGTCGTTTGTGATCACCGCGCTGGTTACCGAGATCTTTCTGCAGGACTATCTGTTCAACCTGCTGAACGCCATCAGCCTGGCGGACATCCTGGTTTCGGTGGTCAAAAGCGCCGTCGCCGGGATGGTGATATCTGTTGTGGCCACGTATTACGGGTTCAAGGTGGAGCAGTCATCAACGGAGGTTCCGGTGATGGCAATAAAGAGCGTGGGCCGAAGCTTCGTGCTCATAATTATTACCAACGCGGTGATTACAGTTGTATACTATCTCACCATATAGGTTGATCGATCATGCAACTTGAGTTGACCGAGGTCACCTTCACCACAGCGGAAGGGACGTTTTTGAACGAAACGTCCGTTATTATTGAAGAGGGTTCAACTGTCCTGGTCCTTGGTCCCAGCGGAGCCGGGAAGACCCTGTCCATGAAGATCATGGCGGGAATCCTGCCCAACACGGCGGGGTCCATCAAGGTGGACGGACGGCTGCGGTCGCAAATGAGCGATCGTGAGGTGAAGCTTACCAGCATACGCCAGGGTTTTGCCTTTCAGGACGCCGCGCTGTGGCAGAACATGACCCTTCGCCAGAATCTCTCGCTGTCGACACAGTTTCATTTTCCGAAACGTCCACCGACGCAGATTGAAGAGCGGATCAACTACCTGGTTCGCCGCCTTGGGTTCCGGGAGTCTCTGGACCAGCGTCCGGCCCGGCTCTCCGGCGGCAACAGGACGATCGTCTCGGTGATGCGGGCGCTGATGCTCGACCCGGAGCTGGTATTTCTTGATGAACCAAGTACCGGCCTGGACAGCGAAGCCCGGGAGCGGCTGCTGGATCTTCTGAAAGACCTGAAGCGACAGGGAAAAACGCTGGTTATTGCCAGCCACGACCGGGAAATCGCCTCAATGCTGGCGGACTGGGTACTGATCATTGAGGATGGCCACGTCCTGATGTACGATACGGTACAGAGCCTTGTTGCCACGGACAACGTCCGGGTTCGGGAGATTGCCCGGGATATGCTGGACCTGACCAGCAGCTACGATGCAGATATACTGGATATCCTTGGAGGAGCCGATGATGACCCATTTTCGTGATTACCCGTACCTGTTGGCCCCGGGAGGCCTCCAATGAAGTTCAGAATCCGCTTTGCCCAGCAGGTTGTGGGAGTCTTTGTGCTGATCGCGTTTGTGGCAGTCGGGGCGGTGATCGTCTCGATGGCATCCAGCCAGCGATGGTTTGCCCGAAACTATACCTATTACAGCGTGTTTCCCTCGGCTGAGGGGCTGAGCGCGGGCATGGCCATCTCATTCAAGGGTTTCACCGTTGGACGGGTCACCGATATCACCCTGCGCGACCAGGATGAGGTGGTGGTGGACTTCTACATTCAGGACACCTTTATTGACCGGGTCATTCCCAACAGTCTGCTCCAGCTGGTTACCAGCCCCATCGGCCTGGGAGGGGGGCTGGTCCTGCATCAGGGGCGCGGCACCGGGGATCCGCTACCGGAAGGCACGCTGATTCCGGCGGTCAACAGCAAGGAGGGACAGCATATTGTTCAGAATCAGCTGGCCCTGATGCCCGCCAGCGGAGACAGCATCACCCGGATCATTGCACAGGTGGAGCCACTCATGCTGAACGTGAATAACCTTCTGCTCTCACTGGATGAGACGATCGGCCACGTGAACACCGCCCTGGCAGGGGATCAGACAGGGCCACTGGGAGTCACCCTGGTACAGGTTCAGTCCCTGCTTGAGGAGGTTGAACGTACCCTCATCGAGACAAGAAACCAGAGCACCGCCATTCTGGCCAGTGTTGCCGTCATCGCTGAAAACTTCGAGGCCACCTCCGGCGAGCTTCGAGACCCCACCGGACTGGTCCCTCGACTTCTTGACGCTGACGGATCGATAACAACGTTCCTGAATGACAACAATGTACTGTTCGATCAGATAGAGCAGATGCTCGTTACCATCAACGCCAGCCTGGACGAGGTGAATGATCTTGCCGGCTTTGTGAACTCCACCCAACCGCAGATCGCCGGAATCCTGGAGGAGAGCCGCGCCGCCATTGCCACCGGGCAGGACGTACTCCAGGGGGTAAGTAACAATCCACTGATCCGACGGGGAATCACGCCAGAGATTCCGCAGCAATCCACCTTCCAGAGTCACCGCGATGCGCAGTTCTAAGGGTTCCGTTACGTTAGCGGCATCGCTGCTGGCGTTGGCTATTCTGGCGGGGTGCTCCTCTGCCCCCTCGGTGCCGGAAGAGACCCTGACGCGGCGGAATCAGGCGGCGCGTTTCTCCGAATCCGGCAACGCCCAGTTCAACGCCGGCAATTATCCCCTGGCGCTTCGTTACTTCGAACTGGCACTGAACGAGAACACCGCCATCGATTTTCTGCCCGGCATCGCCCGCTCCCATAACTCGCTGGGGCGGGTCTACGCCGCCGCAGGGCAACCGCAGGAAGCGATCGGTCACTATCAGACAGCCCTGCGTATCGCCCGCCTGGCGGATTCCGGTGACCTGGCGATGCAGGCTCACGTGAATCTGGGTGTTCTGGCGCTGAGCGGTGACGATATTGCCCTGGCGTTGCGCCACTTCCAGGATGCAGAGGAACTGATCAGCTCCGGTACCGCCGGGGAGAGCCCGGTACTGCACCACGGCCAGGGGTCGGTTCTGGCGCGGCAGCAACAGTTTGCTCAGGCGCTGGAGCGGTTTGAACGAGCCCGGGTCATGAACGAGGATCGGGAGGATTGGATCGAGCTGGCCAGCAACCATTACATGATCGCTTCCATTCACTCGAGACAGGGCGATTTTGAGACGGCCCGGCATCACGCCGAGCAGGCCCTGGTGTTTGATCGACGGGCCGAGCACAGCCCCGGCATCGCCGCGGACCTGGGGGCTCTGGGGCTGATTTCAGAACGGATGGGAGATGACGAGATGGCTCTTGAGTATCTGTTGCGGTCGCTGCGGGTGTATCTCACCCTGAACCAGCCCCGTCCCGTTCTGGAGACGTTGACACGTCTTGAGGATCTGGCCGAGCGAACCGGCCGGAACGACGAAGCAGCACAGTTCAGAGCGCAGCGGGAGCGCGTCGAGGCTGCGTTGCGGCGATGAGCCAGTTGGTAAGCCGTCTGGGCCGGGGATATCTCTTTCTCCTGCGAAGGGTTCTTCACTTTCTGGTAATCACTGTGGTTGTCGCGGTAGCCAGCGTGGCCATTACCGTACCGGTGTGGGCGCTCTCCATGTCCGCCCCGATCGTCCTTAACGTGACTGTTGCAGCGGCGCTGGCACTGCTGGTTATCAAGACTGTGGGCTTCCGTCCCGCCCGGTGGGTTCTTCTCGCTGCGTGGCTGGCGGTGTTTGCCGGAATACTGCTGGCGTTCCCCATCCTCAGCGTTGCTGGAGGTGTCTTCCTGCTTAGTCGTGCGGCCCTCTCGCTGAATGGAACGTAGCAGTGCGGCCCCTGTCCGGTGCGGCGGTGCTCTCTCTATTCGCGCTTGTGGCGGTACCGGTGCCGGCGCAACTTCTGCAGGCGGAGATGACTTCGCTGACAAATCAGGACCCGTTGTACCTGCAACACCAGGAGCTGGTAACGGAATACCACCGCAACGCCGCCCGGGGGCTATCCGGCACTCCTCCGCTTCTGATCCGCCACCGGCCCCGGGACGGCGAAACCCTCTTCACCATCGCCTCGCGGCTCTCCCTTCCCTACAGCGCCATCGCCACCCTGAACGGGATGTCCAGCCCCGAACTGGGTGACAGGGAGTTACTCATTCCAACCCAGCCGGGGCTCTTTGTCCGCCGGGATGACCCCGCCAGGGCACCCCTGTCCACCCTGGAGCGGGAGGTGGCCCAGCGACTTGCAAGCCAGGCGGAACCAATCGCTCTGACCATCCACGAAGGAGAGACGGTTCTATTTTATCCGGGTACAGACTTCTCTCCACAGGAACGATCACGTTTTCTTTCTCTTCCATTTGTGGACCCGCTTCCCTCGGGTGTGGTATCGTCGCGTTACGGTTTCAGGACCCATCCGATAACCGGTCTGCAAAGCTTTCACCAGGGGCTGGACATCGCTGCCCCCTTCGGCACCGCTGTTGTCAGCGCTGCTGATGGCGTCATTCGTTCCGTGACGCGTGACCGATTGCTGGGCCTTATGGTGACGATTGACCATCGCCAGGGCTACACAACCCGTTACGCTCACTTGCAGGAGTCTCTTATTGAAGCGGGAGCGGCCGTTTCCAGTGGCGCGGTAATTGGCCGGGTCGGGAGCACCGGGCTCTCGTCCGGACCACACCTGCATTTTGAGATTCGACGGGGTGGCATTCCCCGTGACCCGGAGCAGTATCTTCGATGATGATTCGCCCACGCCTGAAGGCAGCAGTTCTCCTCTTCTCGCTTTCCCTTTTCCTCTGGGTGCCGGGTATGCCAATGGGCGCTCAGAGCTTTCGCGGCGAGATAGCCGCCCGTGTTTCTGTACCCCTGCAGGACGATGCTCACAGCCCATCTCTGGGTGGTGGTCAGGTGTTGATCATCCAGCGCGCCGCCGACCCTCACTGGTTGGAAGGGCTTGATATTTCGGTATCCCTGGAGGGAGACGATCCTGTGCCACCGGGGGCGTACGCCCTGGTGATATTCTCGGATGTCGATACCACCGGTGAACCGGATGACGGGTTCATCACCATGGGCGGAAGGCAATGGGCAAGTCATCCGATCCTTTCTGCCGCCCCGGTCACGACAACAATTCCCATCCGGAACAGGACAACCGGCCACCAGCCGCGGGAGGGCATCGAGATTGCCAGCGGTGAGATCGCTCTGCAGATCGTTCCGGTGATGAAAGGCATGCCCCCCTCAATCGCCAACCGGCAGTTTACGGTCTCCCTCACCCCCAGGTTCTCCATCCGGGGGGGGCTGGCGATCACCCTCACGGGAGACCCGGCGGTGGTTGCGCACGCGCAGGAACTCCTGGAAGTGCGTCTTGACCGCGTCGCCGTTGACGCCGATGGTCTGATCGTGCTCGATCCCGGCATCTACCGCGTGGCGGTGCAGGCGGGTAATCTCCTGGAACAGTCCCGTAACGTGGCAATCGAGTCCGCCAGCATCACAACGCTCGCCTTTGAACCTCTTGAACCGGTAGCCCGGGTTCGGTTCTCCCTTCCGTCTGTTGCGGAGGTATTTCTTGATGGCGTGCGGATCGATTCCCGGGTACCCCTGGTACGCGAACCGGGTCGGCATCTCATGCTTATCCGACTGGGCGATTTCACCATCAGCCGTCAGATGATTCTGGAAGCGCACCAGGAGTACGAGATCGGCCTCGATATGGACGTGTTGATCAGAAGACATTAAACTTCCAGCCACTACAGACGATATTATAAGTGTCGGTTACGGACATAGTTCCCCTCCCAGTTTACTATTCTGTGCCGATACTTTTGGCCGGTTCTGCCGAACCGGTCATTTTTTTTGCCTTGACACGCCGCCGCGTTGGTCCGTACAGTCTGGGCTATGGACAGAACCAGACAGACTGTTCTCTGGACAGTACTCGTCTTCCTTTGCGCGGCTATTCTGGCGGTCGGGGTTATCACCGGCATCGCCATTGCGGCGGTTGAGAACATAATTGACATTGAGCAGCACCACAATCAGCAGTCGGCGCTGCCCTCACAGGTCCTTGACCGCAACGGAAGGTTGATCACCGAGTTCTTCTCTGATGAGAACCGGGAGCTCGTTTCTATTGATGAGCTGCCCAGCCACCTGATCTACGCGCTGATAACCCGGGAAGACCAGACCTTTTTCGAACATAGAGGGTTCAGTTTCCGGGGTACCGCACGTGCGGCCTGGAACCTGCTCCGTAATCGCTACGTCTCCGGCGGATCGACGCTGAGTCAA
>SKHA01000332.1 GCA_007117185.1 Spirochaeta sp.
CATAGCGAAGGATCACGTTGAGGATAACAACGGATACCGTCACCGAAAGAAAGGCGGCGCTTACAATCTCTTCTGCGTTGAACAATAGCCTGGTAAGGGTTTTCTTCATGTGTATGTATACCACAATCATGAACGTTTCAGGACGCCGAGAACATACCCCGGCGCCCTGAAACAAGTTCAAATTCGTGCTGTTCAGCGACGCATTGCGTCCAGTTCAGCGAAGATCGCGTCGAACACTCCCGGGGTCATGCCGGGCTGTTCCTGATACATGGGAGCGAGCCGCTGCCGGAACGCTGCACCGTCAACTTCATGGAACTGCACACCGTTTGCCTCAAGGTCAGCCACCACACTGGCGTGGTTATCCGTGAGGATCTGGTTGCCTTCGGCTGCACCATTGGTGAACTCTTCCTGGATGATCTGGCGATATCGTTCGGGGATGCTGTTCCACACACCGAGGTTGATGTACACACCGACCGTTCCCAGGATGTGCCGTGAAAGGCCAACGTGGGTGGCGCCGGTCTCGTAGACCCGGTTACCGATGTTGGTGAACTCTGAGCCCTCAAGACCATCAACCACGCCCTGCTGCACTGCCGAAAGCGTCTCGCCCCAGGGAAGGGGGTTGGCGATGGCGCCCATGTTGTTCAGGGTGTTGATGTACAGATCAGTTCCGGGAACGCGAATCTGCTTGCCAGCAAGATCCTGAGGCGTACGCACCGGCTCGCGGGTGATGATGTTGCGGAACCCGTAAATGTAGTCCAGCGCCAGAATCTTGATCCCGTGCTCTTCCGCCTGGGCAATCATGTCCTGCACCAGCGCGGTCCGGGTCAACGCGACGTACTCGTCAAAGCTCTCGTACATCATTGGAGCGTAGAGTGCCTTCATGTCCGGCACGTAGTCTCCGATGAAAGAGGGATCCTCGGCGGAGATGAAGTTGGCCCCACGGACAACCTGCTCAACACCTTCCTTGTACGCGGGAAGCTGCGCCTGAGGGAACGTCTGGATCTCGATTGCACCGTCGGTGCGCTCATAAATCCGTTCAGCGACCCAGTCCATGGACTTGGAAAGCTGCTCTGCCGGGTTGAAAACGTGGCTGAGGCGCAGCACCAGCTTGTAGTCATCGGCGCTGTCCACAGTCTCGGCTCGTCCACCGGCAAACACCATGGCGGTTGCAACCAGCAACATCACCGCGATCAAACCAATTGTTCTGACCTTGTTCATCATTTCTCCTTTTGTTTTGATGTCGAAGTTCAGATGAGAATGCGCCATGATCCTGTGGTTGTCAAGAAGAATGTTACTTTCGTGCAGAATATGTGAACGTTTGGCACCTTTCCTTCCCGGTTCGGGTTATCGGCTTTTCCTGAATACGCTGTTGCTGGTGAACGCCCTGAACGGATCAAGGATGGGGATAATCGCAAGCACCGTGACCAGCTCCAGACGACCGAGAACCATCACCAGGCTCAACCAGATCTTCGTCCAACCCGGGAGAAATCCGAAGTTCTGCGTCGGCCCTACCCCGGCGAACCCTGGCCCGATGTTCCCGATAGCCGCAAGTGAAGCGGTCAGGGCCGTCTCCAGCGACGTCTCGGCGGCGGCTACCACCACCGTGGAGACCAGAACGGTAACGACATACAGAACCATGAACACCAGGGTGGACCGGACAACGTTTTCACTCACCCGTGCCCGGTTGACGGAGATACCGAAAACACCGTTCCGATGTCGCGCCCGCAGCACCTCTCGATGAACTGCCTTGGTCCCGATCACCGCGTGTATCACCTTGATCCCTCCACTGGTGGACCCTGCGGATCCCCCCAGGAACAGCGCCAGCAGGAGAACCCCCCGGGCCAGGCCGGGCCACAGAACATAGTCCCGGGTGGCGAAGCCGGTGGAGGTAAACAGCGTGGCAACCTGGAACGCTGCCGCCCGCAGGTTCTCCATCCACCCGGTGGTGGTATACGTCGCGTACAGCGCTCCGAATACGATACCAACCGCGATCAGGTAGATCGTCAGGAACGCCTTGAGTTCGCTGTCTCGCCGTACCCGCTTGATGTTGCCCCGGGCCAGGTTGGCGTAGAGCGCGAAATTGACCCCTGAGAGCACCATGAAGACGATGGTCACCCACTCGATGTAGGCGCTCTCAAACGCCGCGATACTGTTGTTGCGGGTGGAAAACCCTCCCGTTGCCAGGGTAGCGAAGGTGTGATTCACCGCGTCGAACAGCCCCATGCCACCCAGGAGGTAGAGAACCGTCTGAACCACCGTCATCACCAGGTAGATCGTCCACAGAATTCTGGCGGTCGCGGCTATCCGGCTGCTCATTCGCTCCACTTCAGGGCCTGGCGCTTCCGCCTGCATCAAAAAGAGACCACCAATTCCCATGGCCTGCAGTATCGCCACCGCCAGCACAACAATACCCATACCCCCCAACCAGTGCGTAAAGGACCGCCAGAAGAGGATTGATCGGGGAAGAGACTCCACGTCGGCGAAGATGGTTGAGCCGGTGGTGGTGAACCCGCTGGTGGACTCGAAGATTGCATTGGCCAACCCGAGGTCCAGGTCGGACAGCAGGAACGGAATGGCTCCCACCAGGCAGGAGGCGACCCAGGAAAGGGTAACCACCGCATAACTGTCTACCAGCGTCAACTCCTGCCGGGACCGGGGCTTGACCAGGAGCCAGATCACCCCGTCCAGAGCACCCAGAACCAAACCGGGATACAGAAACGGCGCGAGAGACTCACCATAGATCCAGGCTACCCCGGACGTAACCAGAAGAGCTCCGGCGATTGCTGAGGTGACGCCGGCGAGGGCTCGTATAACCACGGGACGCATCGTGGTCACACGGTAGGACGGACCGCTGAAGAATGCACCCTGACCGCAGCGATCTTTACATTACCTTGATATCTGACGAAGAAACTTGACACTTTTTTTACACGCAGGGCCCTTTCGATATATTCTGCCGGGGTGAACGGATCGGTAGTTATTGCATTCGGGGCCAGTCCATCCTCAATTGATGTCCTGAACACGGGGGTCAGCCTTGCCGGATCGTCTGGAGCCGGTGTGGTGGCCTGCAGCGTCCGCTTTCGTCGACGTTTCGGGGAGGGGTCGGATGACCAGCTGTCAGTAAACGCCCGGCACGCCAACGATCTTGGCGCGGATGTGGTTCACGTGGAAGGACGGCGTATCGCCGAGCAGCTTGTCCGGGTTGCCCGTGAACGCGCCGGCCATACCATCGTTGTCGGGCGGCCCCCACGGTATGCCCATTGGATTCCCTGGCGAGAGAATATTGTCCAGGGCATCGCCCGGCGTGCACCGGATATAACTCTGTGCATCTCCCCCTCCAGACCCGCTGCGGAAACCGAGGCGGGTCGGACGGCCCCGGAAGTGACCGCTCTTACCCGGAGGAGCCCTTCCCACCGCTGGTTCTCGGCGGCACTGCTGATGACCATCGCGGTTGGGATGAGCATGGTTGTGGACCGTCTCGCCGGCGGGGATGCCAACACGATCATGATTCTCCTGGCAGGTGTCCTTTTCTCGTCGGCCCTGGGCAATCGGACTACCGGCCTGCTTTCGTCGGTGCTGGCGGTGCTGTCGTTCAACTTCTTTTTCACCGAACCGCGCTACACCCTGGTGGTTGATGACAGCAGCTACCTTGTCACCTTTCCGGTGATGCTTGTGGTTGCTTTCGTCACCAGCGAATTGACATCCCGTCTCAATACCAGCGTCGACCTGGCCCGCACGCGAGAGAAGCGTGCCGAGACCCTGTATCGGAACAGCGAACAGCTGCTATCGGCACGGGGTGTCACCGTAATCACCGAGACGGTGGCGTCCAATCTGAGCCGCCTGCTGCAACGACGGGTGACCATTGCCACTGCAGACCAGGGGGTCACACAGGGCGGGCACCTCCCCTCCGGTCACCCCGGGACGGTCTTCACCGTTGCTACCGAGACAGAGTCTCTGGGCACGATCCACGTTGAGGACCATGAGCAGCCGCTTTCAGTGGGCAGCGTAGCTCTGGTCAACGCATTCGCCGCCCAACTGGCGATCGCACTGGATCGGGAGCGACTTACCCTGGCTGAAGAGAGTGCCCGCCTTCATGCGGAGCGGGAGCGTGTCCGGGCCAATCTGCTTCGCTCCGTCTCCCACGATCTCCGTACCCCCCTGGCCTCCATTGCGGGCTCTGCGTCAATCCTGCTGCAACTCGCCTCGGTACCCCCTGACCACCGGCGCCTTCTTGAGGACATTGAGACCGACTCGATGTGGCTCTCTGGAATCGTGGAAAATATCCTCTCCCTCACCCGCCTGAGTGACGAGACGATGGCGTTGCAGACCAGCGAGGAGGTGCTGGAGGAAATAATTCTGGAGGTGGTGGAACGGGTTTCCCGGAGGGTCGGCGCCAAACGATTTGATCTGGTATTTCCCGTAGAGATCATCATGGTGACGGTGGATGTCTCCCTGGTGGAGCAAATGCTGATCAACGTGCTGGGGAACGCAACGGACTTCGACCGGGGGCCCGGTCCGATCAGGGTGGAAGCAGTGATGGCAGACGAGACCACCGTCTCCATCTGCGTCCAGGATCATGGTCCGGGGATCCCCGACGAGGAGATTGAGCGGGTTTTTGATCTGTTTTACACCCGCAAAAACGATGAGGACAGTCGGCGCGGGTTGGGGGTCGGTCTGACGGTGGCCCGAACAATCGTGGAACTGCATGGAGGAACGATCCGGTTGACCAACGCCCACAGCGGTGGCCTGGACGTTACGATACGCCTTCCGGCACGGAGCGCTTCTCCCGGCGGTGACAGCTGATGAGAGACGACTCGTGGAATACATCGGTTGTTCTGGTCATTGAAGACGATCGGCCGGTCCTGAACTTTATCGCGGCAACGCTGAAAGCCAACGGATTCCGGCTTCTCACCGCCGAAACCGGCACCGCCGGGGTCGCTCTGACCTACAGCAAAACCCCGGACGTGGTCCTGCTGGACCTTGGCCTGCCCGACATCGATGGAATGGAAGTCCTGCGGCGTATTCGGGAAGAGCTGGAGATTCCCGTGATCGTTGTGTCCGCCCGGGGGAACGAACGGGCAAAGGTGGATGCTCTGGAGGCTGGGGCTGATGACTACCTGAGCAAGCCCTTCGGGACGGGTGAGCTCATCGCCCGCATTCGCGTCTCCCTGCGGCATTATCGCCGGTCCCGTTCTGCCGGCTCAGCGGTGTCGGCGGAGCCGATACGGGTCGGACCGATACTCTTTGACGGGCAACGGCGGGAAGTTCACAGTAACGGCACCAGAGTCCATCTCACACCGATTGAGTTCCGACTACTGGAAGAACTGGTTCGTGAACGAGGCAAGGTGCTCACCCACGCTCATCTTGTGGCCCGCGTCTGGGGGCCGGGGCAGCCGGTTGACCGGCACAACGTACGGGTATTCATGGCCACACTACGACGGAAGCTGGAAAGCAGCCCGGATTGTCAGCGAATCATCCTGACAGAGGTGGGGATAGGCTACCGTCTGCGGGATGACTGGGGTTCCGGCTGAGAAGATTGAACTGTGGATCTGTCACAGACCGCCTTTCCTGAGGTCAACAAGAGCTCTTGCACAATCGGTGCATTTTTTGCAGAATCCCAGACCAAAATGTGGGTATCAACTGAGTCAGCAGTTCCAGGATTGAGCACCAGGATTCTGTATGCTGCGGTAATCATGGTTCTTCTCGTACCGGCACACGTCCGTGCCACACCCCTGGAACCCCTTGTGTTTGCACCGTTACCGCTCACCAATGCTGACAGCGCTGTTGCCGGGAGCCGCGATCTGGTTGGCTACATGGAAGAAATCCTTGGTCGCACCGTACAGATCACGTTTGAACGGGATTACGCCACCATTCTGGAACGGTTTGCCCGCGACGAGATTCATCTGGCCCACCTGGGCCCCCTGCCCTACATTGCCCTTCGGGCGGCATTTCCCCATGCGGAACCGCTGGTGCTCTTCCGGGAGTCCGACGGTA
>SKHA01000150.1 GCA_007117185.1 Spirochaeta sp.
AGGGGTTCCGGCAAGCTGTGGATACTCTGATTCTCACCGTTCGTGGTATCGGGTTGTTGTTCTCGGGGATCGACCTCAGTCAGGCGTTGATGGGGCCGGCCCGCATCACCTACCTTGTCGGCGAGGTGGCGACGGAAGGTTTTCGATCAGGGCTGGGGAGCGGGCTGCTCTCGTTCTTCAACTTCCTCAGCCTGATCAGCATCACCCTGTTCTTCATGAACTTGCTTCCCATCCCGGCCCTGGACGGCGGTCAGATTCTGCTGACGGTGTACGAGATCCTCTCGCGCAAGCCCCTTCACCCCCGGCTGGTCTACCGTTTTCAGGTTGTGGGAACGGTAATGATTCTGACCCTCCTCGTTTTCGCCCTGTTTAATGATATTCTCTTTTTTGCCCGGAGTTGACCATGAGAAATCGACCTTCCATCGTTACCATCTCGATTGTTCTGTTCCTTCTTTTTCTCGCTGCCGTCAGCGCCGTACCACCGGTGACCTTTCGCAGCGGTCATGCCGGTGCTGTCCAGGCGGTGAGATGGCACGGCGATGAGGAAGTACTGTTTACCGCCGGTAACGATGGGAAGCTCATGGTCTGGCACCCATCATCAAACCGTCTACTCCAATCTATTCGCGTAGGGCGTTACCCCGTACGGAAGATCGCACTGTATCCTGACGGCGAGCGTGTTGCTGTTCTCAGCGGCGATGGCCAGAGAACCTTTCGCCTTACCGTCTGGAACTGGCGCTCCGGTGAGCGACTGTTTCGACACACCATGGATAATGACATCTTGTGGATGGAAATCTCGCCACAGGGTTCTTATCTGCTCTACTCTACCCCGGAACTGCGAAGCATGCGCGTTCTGGATGCACAAAGCGGCCGGGAACTACCCTTTCTCCGGCAGAACACTGGAATCGTATCGTGGTTTGTTCCCGCGACCAGCGAAGAACGGGTCATGACCTACACACCGGCAAACGGTAGAATCGAATATCGATCCATCGTCACCGGCTCGGTTGCCGCAACGTTTCAGGGTCCGGCAGGCATTGAACAGCTGGTCCTTCTGGACCAGCGACGTTACGCTGCGGGGCGATCCGCATCAGGGCAGTTGATCGTCCTGGATCTGTTGAACGGAACTGTGGTGGCAGAAACCGCGGCAGGCGACATCGAGACGATCCGACGGGACGAAAACTCTCCGGATATTGTCGTTCTGTCCCGCGCGTTCGGGGGTAATCGCGCGATCCGACGTTATCGCTTCGAGAATGGAACGCTGCAACAGCGATTTGTCCCCCGGAGAGAGATCGGTGATGAAACTTCCAATATCGTTGCTGCAGACCGGGAGTTCTTTGGCACCGACCCGGAGGGGCGGATACTGCGATGGTCACCCTTTGCGGCGACACCGGTAGTGTTTGCAGAGAACCAGGTACAACCGGTTCTGGATATGACCTTTTCTTCCGGGCAGCTGCAGATCCTTACAGCTTCACAACTGCTGACCATCAACAGCGACTTCTTCAGAGACTTGAGCTTTATCAATCACCGTACCTCCCGGGTCGCTGCAACCCCGGGTACACGATTTCTTGTTGCCGGAGAGCGTGATATCATGCTCTGGACACCAGGCAGTCTGAACACACCCCTGCAGTCATTCTCATCGTTTACTTCCGGCCTGACACCCACGATCTACACCATTCCCCAAAACGCCATGGTGGTTCAGACAACGGCTACGGAAGTCCTCGTACTCACCCGCAACGGGAATCTTCAGCTTCTTGATCGCGCGTCAGGAGAGCAGTCCTTTTCATACCGCTCAGGGGGATCCCAGACAGCGCTGCGTACGCCCCGGGATATATTCCTTGGAAAGTCTTCCCATGGTGGTGTACTGGATTCTGCAATTCTGCGAATAGACCCGCGGTCAGGTCAGACAGTTCCATTGGATTCCGAGGCTGATCTGGTGTTTTCGCTTCACTACGACAACCGCCGGGGACGACTGTTCGCGATCGGAGTCCGCAGCGATGACAACAATAGAATCTCCACAATCCTGGAAGTCTTTGACGGGATCAATTTCCAGCGACGTCGGGTAATTCTGGAAGTACCCGGGGAGTATCTGGACGCGAACCTGGTTATCGACGAAACCACCGGTTCTACTTACACCACTCTCGACGACCGCGGCGGCATCCTGCGATGGGACGGTATCCGGGTGAGCGAACTCGACCGAAACCAGGGCCATATCCCCAGGCGTCTGGCACTGGTAGAGCAGCATCTCCTTTCCGTAAACTGGGACGGGACACTTTCCGTTATTGACCGCCAGTCCGGAAGCGTCCTGATAGACTTGTTTGTGGTGGCCGGAGATCGACCTGGTGCGTGGTTGGCACTCCAACCAGACGGCGGCGTCTATACATCCCAGGGCACTCTGGCAACCGCCCGGTATCTGTCGGTGAATGTGCCGGGTACGTCCCTGGAACGTTTCCTCTTTCGGCCGCAACAGGTCTCTCCGGTTAGTCCCGACCCGTCCACCTTTCCTGGACGTCCCGGAAGCCGCTTTGAAGACTTCCGGCAGCCCGACCCTCCCGAACCCTTCGATCCGGAGTCGGGAGCTCCTGCTCCCAGCTCCTGAGCGAGAGAACCCTCAGAGAATCTTGGCGACTGCCTGACGAACAGCGCTGCGGATCTCCTCTCCGTGTTCTTCCATAAGGGTGTCGGCATAGAGACGACCCAGCAGGTTAACCCGGTACATGGGCCGTACGTGGTTGAGCGCGTAGGCGGCCATGTCCAGGATCAGGTCTTCCGAGACGGCATCAAGCTGGTTCTCTTCCTCAAGGTACCTCCCCAGTTCGCTGATCACCAGCCGTTCCGCTTCGTTGGTCAGTTCTTCAAAACTGTACATCTCTGTCAGTCCCATCATCTCAGCCTCCCTGGTCCATGTCGTCGGCCAGATTGTCAAACTTGGTGTATCGCGGGACAAAGGCTATCCGTATCGTCCCTACCGGCCCGTTCCGTTGCTTGGCAACAATCAGTTCCGTTTCAATCACGTTCAGCGCTTCGGTGGACGACTGGTCCAGATTCCGATCACGGTGAAGAAATATAACAACGTCGGCGTCCTGTTCGATACTACCGGACTCTCTAATGTTAGAGAGCATCGGCCGCTTTCCCTCAGTATCGCGGGAAACCTGCGAAAGCGCCACTACCGGGATGTTCAACTCACGAGCAAGTGATTTCAACGATCGCGAAATGTCCGCGATTTGCTCGTGCCGGGCCAACTCCATGTTTTCATTGGTGATGAGGGTAATATAGTCAACAAAGATGATTCGCACCCCGTGCTGCCCCACCATCCTGCGAGCTTGTGCCCGCAAGTCCAGCAACCGCATCCCCGGAGAGTCTGAGATCCACAACGGAGCTTCGTAGATTCGGCCGGCCGCATTGGTCAGATTGGCAAAATCGGCAGGTCGCAACATCCCGGTACGGATCGTCTGGCTGCTGATGCGCGCTTCGCTGGCAACCAACCGCTGCATCAAGGCCATGTCACTCATTTCGAGGGTGAAGAACCCGACAGGCACCTTGTGGGCCACGGAAATGTTAGCCGCCATCGTCAACGCCAGAGCGGTCTTACCGACGGACGGGCGGGCGCCGATAACGATGAACTCACTATTCTGGAAACCACTGGTCATGTTGTCCAGAGCGGTAAAGCCGGTGGCAATTCCGGTGTAGTCTTCCTGGTTGTGATACAGCTTTTCGATCGCCGCGACGGTGCGTTTCACCACGTCCCGGGCGGGGAGAAATGACTGGGTCTGGTTGGTTTCCGCCAGTTCGAATATTCGTCGTTCCGCTTCCTCGAGGACCTGCCGGGTGGGAATGGTATCGTCGAAACAGCTTTCGGTGACCTCCGCGGCAAGGGTTATCAACCGGCGTCGCAGGCTCGTCTCCTGAACAATTTTTGCGTAGTACTCTACATTGGCGCTGGTGGGTACGGTCGTGGTGAGGGATGCAACGTAGGCGGCACCGCCCACGCGCTCCAACTGTCCGGCTTTCTGCAACTCATTGGTCAGCGTTATCAGATCGATGCTCTCGCCGCGATCCCACAGCTGTATGATTGCGCTGAAGATATGTCCATGGGCCTGCCGGTAGAAATCATCGGGTCGTACATAGTCTACAACCCGAGTGACCGCAGGGGCATCAAGAAGAATTGCGCCGAGTGTGGCTACCTCGGCATCAACATTATGAGGAGGAACTCTCCCTTGCATGGAAGGGATCAGTCCTCCAGGGGCTCTTCAGCTTCCTCTTCAACCTGAGCTTCAGCTTCAGCTTCAGCCTCCGCTGCTTCAGCCTCCGCCGCTTCAGCCTCCGCCGCTTCCATGGCGATAATCTCCGGGTCACGCTCTTCCTGTACCGGATCGGCAGGATCCTCAGCAACCGGAGATGCCTCCAGCGCCTGATCCACCGCTTTTGCCGCTTCAATCTTTCTGGCTTCCGCCTCAATTTCACGGCTGTTGGTCGCCTCGACCTTGACTGTCAGCGCCGCTTCCTGATCGCCGTACAGGCGAACCTTTACGCGGGTACTACCGGTGGTCTTGATACTGTGACCGGGAATCTCGATGCGTTTGCGTTCAACATCGATACCAGCTTTAGCAAGGTGTTCCTGAATTGTTGCCCCGGTTACCGATCCAAACAGCCTGCCGTTAACGCCGGAGGTCATTGTGATGACCAGGGGCTCCGCTTCAAGCCGCTCCTTGATTCCCGCCGCCTGCTTTCGTCGCTCAGCACGACGAGCTTCGATCTCAACCCGTCGTTCCTCAATGACCGCAAGATTGCGGGCGTTATATTCCATTACCAGCCCTTTAGGCAGGAGGAAATTCCGGGCGTACCCTGGAGCTACAGTGCAGATATCTCCCTCTTCCCCAAGATTTGGCACGTCACTGCTCAGTATAACCTTCATTATGCTCTCCCCTTTTATAGTCTATCCATAACTCGCTGACGCCAAAGAGGGGCAACCCCCCTGTCACAATCGCATTCAACCCCGGCACCACCATCAGTATCAACGCCAGGGTTAACACCATCCGCTGTCCGGCCTCACCAACACCCCGCAGATGCAGAAGATGCTGGATAAGTCCCAACCCTTGTACCGCGAAAAGAAACGCGCTGACCAGCAACGTGTTCCATCCGATTACCCGGGCAACTCCACTCCCCTGCAACCACGCAAGGACTACAAGGGCCAGCCCCGCGATCAGAAACCAGATCAACTGATCCGGAACGCGTGCCGACCTCAGACTGGCAGATACGCCCCGGGAGCGCAGAACCAGCGCCCGTCCAAACCACCAGTTAACGGCGATTCCGGCTACCATGCCGAAACCGACGGTACTGAAAAGGACCTGGCGGAACAGGTCAATCCACAGTTCCCAGTTTCCGCCAACTCCGAGAGCCTGAAACACCGCAGCCAGCTGCTCCGACCCGGCCCCCTCGGTCAGACCCATCAATGAAATCATCCCCGGCAACGCGCCGGCAAGGGCAACTGCCCCGGCCAGGGGCAGCCGAAACCACCACGGCCGGGAAAGGACGTTGAACAGCACCAGCCCGGTGAGAAACCCCACCGGCATCAACGCGTCCAGAATCAGAACGCCCGTGGAAACGTCGGTCAATCCCCGCAGGCGCGCAACCTGAACCATATGCACCACCAGCAGAACAGCCGCTGTGGACACAGCGACACGCATGCCATGGCGCACACCGTGCCGGGTGAACATCACCTGCAGCGGCACCGCAAAAATGAAGGAGAAGATCCCCGAATAGAAGAGAGCCACACTGATCAACGCCGGAACTGTCAGCGCAAGCAGCTGGCCCCGGGTAAACCGGGGAAAATCACCCATGATGCTTTCAATCAACCCATCGGCAGCAGGCCGAGAAACCGGGCCCGTTTGATCTCCTGTACGAGCTTTCGCTGATTCTTGGCGGAGGTTCCGGTAATACGACGCGGCAAAATCTTGCCACTTTCGGTCAGAAACCTGCGCAGAACATCAGGCCGCTTGTAGTCCACCACAAGGTTGTGAACCTTGATCTTGTCCACTTTCTTGCGGAAGTGGCTGCGGCCGCGAGGTCGAAACCCCCGCCCGCCGTCCCGGTCATCGCGACCGTCCCGGCCGTCGTCAAAATTTCTTCTTCCATCGTCAGACATCTCTGTTCTCCTGAAGTCCTGTTACTGTGTTCAGAACGGAATATTGTCGGGGAAATCATCGCCACCGAACCCGTCGTCTCCACCAGAGGAGGAGGAGGACGACGATCCACTGTCGCTGTTGCGTCCCGGTGAACCGCCGCCGTAGCCGCCACCGCCACCGCCACCGCCACCACCGGAAGCGGCGCCACCGCCGTCACCACCGCCAAGAAGCATTACGTTCTCGGCGATGATGGCAACCTTGCTGCGGTTCTGGCCGGACTCCTTGTCCTGCCAGCGGTCCTGCTTCAGCCTGCCGTCGACACCAACCTGTTTCCCCTTGACGAGGTATCGCTGGATGGCCTCTCCCTGACGCCCAAAAAGCGTGACATCAAAGAAGTTGGCCTCGTCGACCCACTCCTCACCCTGTTTTCGCCTATTATTGATTGCCAGTGAAAACTCACAGATCGCCATGCCTCCGCCAGTGTATTTCAGCTGGGCATCGCGGGTGAGACGTCCTACCAGGACAACACGGTTGATATCAGCCATCGATCAGTCGTCGCGGCGGACCATGAGAAACCGCAGCAGTTCGTCCTGCAGGCGCAGAGCGTACTCAACCTTGTGAGCTGCGTCGGGTTCCATGTTGCATACATAATAGAAGTAGTGGGCCTGCAGCTGTTTCTTGATTGGAAACGCCAGCTGTCGGATGCCCATATCCTCTTCTTTTTCGATCTGGGCTCCCAGTTTCTTCAACTCTTCGCGTACTGCCTCTACACCGGCCGAGAAAATTTCCTGGTCAGCGCGAAATACGCACATCGCTTCATAGGTTCGCAAATATCTCCTCCTTATGGACTTGCGTCTACCATTATTGTTACCATCAACGGCAGCAAGAAGGTCTCGGGAAAATACCATACCTTTCCCGGTCACGTCAAGAACGGAGGCTTCCCGTGTCTGCCAAGGTCCATTACGAAGACAACCTGTTTTTCGTCCAGTCCATACTCCGTACTATTGAAGCGGGATTGCGTCTGGATATCGACCCGGAGTTCTTCTACGACAAGATTCTGGAAGATATCTTCTTTGTGGACGCCACAATAAGCAGAGCGTTCTCAGAACTGAAAGATAGCACGTTCGTTATTAATCGCATCGCCCATCTCAGGTCTGTGCGCCGCACCTCCTCGGCGTATTCTGTCTTCCTGGATCGGTTGCAATCGGAGACTACCGGTTTTTCCCGGGCCTACTCCACCTATCACGAGAAGTTTGCCGCCACCCTGGATGACCACCTGCAGTTGCGCCGCCAGATAGATTCGCTCCTGGACGAGCTTGACCCGGAAGATGAACAGACCGAGCTGGTATCCTCGCAGGAATACGGATTTCTCCTGGCGGAACAGGTACAGGACAGCAACGACAATCCAGAAATGGGAGAGTGACGCCGGTGCTCAGAAAAACGAAGATCATCGCCACGATGGGCCCTGCAGTGGACGATGTTGCCACCATGGAAGCGCTGCTGAAAGCGGGGATGAACATCGCGCGATTCAACTTCAGCCACGGCACCCACCAGGAGCAGCGCGGGCGAATAGAGATGCTTCGGGAAGCGTCCCGGCGGTGCGGCATCCCTGTGGCGATCCTTCTGGATACCAAGGGGCCGGAGATTCGAACCGGCGAGATCACCGGCGGCGGAACGATAACGCTGGTTCCGGACGCCCAGATCGTCCTGACCACCGAGACAGTTCCGGGGACAGCGTCCCGTTTGAGTATCAGCTACCAAAACCTTCCTCAGGAGGTTCACCCGGGAGGACACGTGTTCATCGCCGACGGCCTGGTGGATCTTGAGGTCCAGTCCGTCCAGGAAAGCGAGATTCACTGCATCGTGCGCAACGGTGGAATTCTGGGGAGCCGGAAGAACGTCAACGTTCCGGGGGTCCGCACCGGCCTGCCCGCAGTGACTGAACGGGATATCCTGGATATCGAGTTCGGCATTTCCATGAACATCGACTTCATCGCCGCGTCGTTCATTCGCAAAGCCTCGGATGTGCTGGAAGTTCAAAAGATCGTCGACCGCTGCAAGGCAGCCACGCGAATCATCGCCAAAATCGAGGACGAGGAGGGGCTGGAAAACATCGCCTCCATCGCCAGAGTTTCCGGCGGGGTGATGGTTGCCCGGGGTGATCTGGGAGTTCAGTTGCAGACGGAAGAAATTCCCCTGGCCCAGAAGCGGATCATCCGCGAGTGCAACCTGCAGAACAAACCGGTTGTGACGGCCACCCAGATGCTGGACTCGATGATCAACAATCCCAAACCTACCCGAGCGGAGCTGACCGACGTAGCCAACGCGATCTTTGACGGAACCGATGCGGTAATGCTCTCCGGAGAGACAGCCAACGGCAAATACCCCGTGGAATCCGTTCAGATGCTGCATCGCATCGCCCTGGAAGTGGAACGTTCCCAGGAATACATTGAGCGCAGCAAACAGTACTTTTCCTTCCATCGCACCGACATGGATATTTCAGAAGCAATTACCCGGGCCGCGTATGTGGTGGCAACGGACATCCACGCCGCAGCATTGATCTCCCCATCCCTGCGGGGCAACAGCCCCCGGTTACTCTCCAAGTACCGCCCGGTTCAACCGGTCATCGCCGTGACCACCTCGGAGGTGGTCCACCGGCAGCTGCTGCTGCACTGGGGGGTGTACCCGCTGCTGTCGGAGTACGTGAACGACTCGGACAAGATGATCCAGAACTCCCTGCGTCTGGCCCTGAAACACCAGTACATTCAGCGAAACGATAAGGTTGTATCCGCTGCGGGAATACCCCTGAACAGCCCGATCATGATGAATACCATCAAGGTTCACTTTGTCGGCAACATCCTCAACCGGGGCCAGCGCGGATTCGGTGGTATCTGTTCTGGAAACATTGTGAAAGCAAGGACCTTCGAGGAGGCGAAACAACGGTTGCGCATGAATGGTTCAGAGATCCTCCTGGTTCCGGAGCTGACCGACCAGTATCGACCGCTGCTGGCCAGTGTGCGCGGCGTCATTGTAGAACAGAAGCTGGTTTCAGATCTCCTGGCTCTGCAGAACGAGTTCACCCGCCTGGTTCTGGTAGCGGACGTTCGCGACGCCTATCGGCAGTTTGAGCATAACCAGAGCATCAGTGTCCACGGCGACGAGAAACTGATATACGAGGGATACGTCACCGGCGAGGATTGATTTTTCCTACATTGGGGTACTTTTAGCCTCTTTGCACCCTCCCTTGCGTATTTTCATACAGTGATGTAGCTTCTCCACAGGAGAACCTGCCCATGAACGAGACACCGGGATATCGCGGAAAGATCGAGGAGCTATCGCTGCTCTTCGAGATCAGTCAGATTCTTGACCAGAGCCTTGATCTTAAACAGGTGATCCAACCGGTCCTGACTGCCGTCACCGACCACATGGGAATGCTCCGCGGCACAATAACCCTGTTGAACCGCAAAACAGGAGACATCCTGACAGAAGCCGCTTACGGCCTCTCCCCTGCAGAACGACAACGTGGTCGGTACAAGCTTGGAGAGGGCATAACCGGAAAGGTGGTTCAGAGCGGCCAACCCAAGATCATTCCCAGAATCAGCGAGGAACCGGAGTTTCTGAACAAGACCGGCGCCCGCCGGGCGCGGCAATACCAGGATATTTCCTTCATCTGCGTACCCATCAAGATCGGCAATGAGACGGTTGGCGCCCTGGGACTGGACCGGGAGTTCATCGGCGAGAGCAAACTTCAGGAAGACCAGCGCATTCTCAGTGTGGTTGCATCCCTCATCGCCCAGGCGGTCAAAATTCGTCAGAACTTCATGGAGGAGCGGGAACAGCTCCTGGCGGAAAACACCCGTCTTCACCGGGAACTGGAGAAGCGTTTTCGTCCGTCCAACATCATCGGCAACAGCAAGGCGATGCAGCATGTCTTTGATATGGTTGCCCAGGTATCTCACAGTGACGCGACTGTGCTGATTCGGGGCGAGAGCGGTACCGGAAAGGAACTTGTTGCCCAGGCGATCCACTATAACAGCAATCGTGCCGAAAAGACCCTGATCAAAGTGAACTGCGCCGCACTGCCGGAGACGGTTATTGAAAGCGAGCTGTTCGGTCACGAAAAAGGCGCCTTCACCGGCGCGATCGCCACCCGCAAAGGGCGCTTCGAGATGGCCAGCGGGGGCACGATCTTTCTGGACGAAATTGGCGACCTCTCTCCGATGACCCAGGTAAAGCTGCTGCGGGTCCTCCAGGAGAAAGAGTTTGAGCGGGTTGGCGGTAATGAGACGATCCGGGCCAACGTGCGGGTCATCGCGGCAACCAACCGCGATCTGGAACGATCCATGGAAGAGGCTACCTTTCGGGAGGATCTGTACTACCGCCTGAACGTGTTTCCCATTCACCTCCCCCCGCTGCGGGAACGTCGGAACGACATCCTGCTGCTGGCGGATCATTTTATCGCCAAGTACGGCGAGGCCAACCACAACCCGATTCACCGGATCTCCACCCCCGCGATCGATCTGCTGATGAACTATCACTGGCCGGGGAACGTCAGGGAACTGGAAAACTGTATAGAACGGGCGGTCCTCCTGAGCGTGGACGGGGTGATCCACTCGCACCACCTGCCTCCGAGCCTGCAATCCGCCGAGAGCACCAACACCCAGATTCGGGGCTCCCTCCAGGACTCGCTGGACAACCTGGAGCGGGAGCTGCTCATGGACGCGCTGAAGTCCACCAAGGGCAATATGGCCAAAGCTGCCAGAATTCTCGACGTGACCGAGCGAATCATGGGTCTGCGAATCAAAAAACACGGAATTGAAGCGAAGATTTTTCGTACGAACACGTAGTTTGCTTCGGTTTTTCCTACATTATTGTATACCTTTTTGAACCTATCGACGATTTCGAACTTGATACTGCGCCGCGACGTGATTAGACGGCGCAGTATCCTTATTTCCAGAAAAGACTTACAGATTTCAATATTTTTCATCGCATGATTTCCGTTTTTGGCATGGTAATTGCTGTTTAGTCTGCGAAACAGGTTACCAAAATCTTTTGAGGAGGTTTGCGATGAACCGAAAACTGATTCTTGCGGGTCTGCTGTTGACCGTGTTTGCGCTGGGAAGCGCAGCGGCACAGGATGTAGACGCAACCCTGGCATTGTACAGCGATGCCTTCGACATGCTCTGGCTTACCCTTGCGGGTGCTCTGGTCTTCTTTATGCAGGCAGGATTCGCAATGGTGGAGACGGGACTCACCCGGGCAAAGAACGCCGGAAACATCATCATGAAGAACCTGATGGACTTTTCCGTCGGTGCCATCACCTACTTCGCCGTCGGCTGGGCCATTATGTACGGCAGCAGCGCCGGTGGATTCTTCGGCACGGACCAGTTCTTCCTGGCCGGCGCTGACAGCGCAGTCTATCGGGACTGGTTCTTCCAGGTAGTCTTCGCTGCCACCGCCGCCACGATCGTCAGTGGCGCAATGGCTGAACGGACCAAATACGCCGGATACCTGCTGTACTCCCTGGTGATCACCGCGATTATCTACCCGGTGAGCGGTCACTGGATCTGGGCCGACGGCTGGCTCGCCGAAATGGGATTTCATGACTTCGCCGGATCCACCGTTGTCCATTCCGTTGGAGCATGGGCGGCCATGGTCGGTGCGATCATGATCGGTGCCCGTCGCGGCAAGTACGTCAAGGTGGGTGACCAGGTAACGGTGAAGGCGATTCAGGGACACAACATGCCCCTGGCAGCCCTTGGTGTATTCATCCTCTGGTTCGGATGGTACGGTTTCAACGCTGGCAGCACCCTCTCCGGAACGGACATGGACATTGCCTACGTAGCTACCACCACCACCCTGGCAGCATCCGCCGGCGCAATCGCCGCGATGTTCACCAGCTGGATCTGGTTCGGTAAACCCGACCCCTCAATGTCCCTGAACGGTGCGCTGGCCGGTCTGGTAGCGATCACCGCAGGAACCTGGGTCATCAGCCCGGGAATGTCCGTTGTCGTCGGTTTTCTCGGCGGTATTCTGGTGGTTCTCTCGGTTGAGTTCTTTGACAAAGTCTTGCATATCGACGACCCGGTGGGTGCGATCAGCGTGCACGGTGTGGTCGGTGCCTGGGGTACCCTGGCGGTGGGACTGTTCGGCGATCTCGAGCTGATCGAGAGTGGTCTCACCCGGGGTGGACAGATCGGTGTTCAGTTGCTGGGCATCGCCGCTGTCTTCGCCTGGGTGCTGGTGACAGCGTTCATACTCTTTGGAATACTGAAAGCGGCCAAGCTTCTGCGGGTCAGCGAAGAAGAAGAACTGCTTGGTCTGGATATCTCGGAGCACGGCGCCGAGTCCTATGCAGGCTTCCAGATCTTCTCCAACATGTAAGGGAGGTATAGAATAATGAAGCTTATTGTAGCGTACATTCAGCCCCAGAAACTGAACGATGTGAAAGAGGCGCTCTACAAGGCGCAGGTCTTCAAAATGTCAGTAACCAACGCGATGGGAGCAGGTCAGCAGAAGGGCTATCACGAGACGTATCGTGGTGTGGATATCGAGGTGAACCTGCTGAAGAAGGTTCGCATGGAGATTGCGGTGAACGCAGACTTCGTCCAGCCCACCATCGACGCGATCGTCAAGGGAGCTCGCACCGGTTCAATCGGTGACGGCAAGATCTTCGTGGTCCCTCTTGACGATGTAATCCGCATCCGAACTGGTGAGACCGGAACCGAAGCGATCGGTTGACGCCGACGTTTCCAATATCGAAGCCGCCCGGAAGGGCGGCTTTTTTTGGCTGTGGCGTTCTGGGGAGTTCTGGGGCGGTAGCTGGGAGGGGTGCGACGCGCCACTACCGGCCCGTCTCGGCCCGTCACAGAGGTGACCTCGCCTCAATCAGCACGCTTCCAGGGCGGTACGAAAACGCTCGAACCGCTCTCGATACTGATGGTACCGCTCCCGGTAGAACCCGACCCTGCCGGGGTCCGGCTCCCAGACGTGAAGGTCTTGCACCACCCCGTCGGCGGCATCACCCAGCGAGGAGGACTCCCCCAGGGCTACCAGCGCGCAGCACAGATTGCCCACCAGCTCCGCATCGGCCACAACCGGGACGGTAATAGGCACCTCGGTAATATCCGCTTTCATCTGCATCCACATCCCGTTTCGCGCCTGCCCCCCGCAGCCACGAAGACTGCGAACATCGCACCCCGACGCCCGGAGGGTCTCAATCGCCTCCCTGACTGCGAATCCGATGGACAGAACCACCGCTCGACCCATATCAGCGCGATTATGCCGGGCTCCCAGACCGATGAACATACCCCGTCGAAATTCCCAGCTGTCCCCGCGATGCGATGTCGGGAAGAACCATGGGTCGTCCCGACTGTCGGCAACGTTCAGAATATCGAGCATCATGTCACCGTAGTCACGTCCCTGTTGACCGCTGATCTCACGAAACCACTCAAAAAGCAGACCGGTAGACGAGAGAATCCCCGCCACGTTGTACAGCCCCGGGACGACATGCGGGAGAGTGCGGAGCATCCCGTCGTTGACCCGTTCGGTAGAACAGAAATTGATTCCCTCGGAGGTGCCGGCGCGATCGCAGGTGCGCCCGGGCTTCAAGGTGTTGGTACCGACCAGACTCATATGGAAATCTGACCCCGCCGCAATCACCGGTACCCCCGCAGGCAGACCAAGCTCTGCAGCAACAGCAGGGCGTACCTGCCCTACCCGGGTCGCCACATCCACAAAGGGAGGCAGCGTATCCGGGGAAACCCCACCCCGTACGGCGTCGTCCACCGTCCAGATAAACCGACTGAACTCCTCGCTGGGGGTAATCGCCACCGCTTCACCGGTCAACACGTAGACGAGATACTCCGGAAACGGAAGATACCAGCGAACCGCGTCAGCCCGGGGGTGATTCTGCTGAAACCAGGCAATTTTGGGGAGATAAAACGAGGGAGAGCCCTCCAGCACCACACTTCGCGAATCGAGCCACAGCAGTGGATCTCCCACCACCTCTCCGTGAGCGTCCACAGCAACTACGGTTGGACCGTTTCCGCTTATGACGATCGCATCGGGGCGTCCCCGGCCGACAACGTGAGGAATCGCCTCTTTCAGCGCCTGCATCCACCGGGCACTCTCAAAGCTGGATGTCTCCTCTGACGGATTCATGATGCGCCGGCGCACCGAAGCGAGAACATCTCCTGTCTGATTCAGCAGCGCCGCTTTGAGACTGGACGTCCCGATGTCGATTACCAGAAAGGTCATTTCCATTGTTCCGACTATAGCAGGAAAAGCATTGAGATACACAGATGTTCCCCGCTATGATGACGGGATGAAAACCTTCACCGCCGTCGTTTTCGCCGTTCTCCTCGCCTGCATGTCGGCGACCTCTCTCGTCGCCGCGGGGCGTCCCGAGCCTGCGCCGCCAGCAGGTTCCTACCGCATCGGAGTCTTTGTTCCCGGTGTTGTTGATGGCAGCCCCACCTATGAAATGCTGGTTCGCGGCGTGCGCCAGGGGGCGCAGGAGCACAGCAACGTCACTGTTACCGTGGTGGAAGGGGGATTCAATCAGAGTACCTGGGAAGAAAGCCTCACCTCCATGGCGGCATCCCGACGCTACGATCTGATCGTCACCTCCAACCCCAGCATGCCCCAGCTCGCTGAAGCGGTGGCTGCGGTGGTTCCTGACGTCCAGTTTCTCATCATGGATGGACACCTCACCGGCAACGAGAGAATCCATACCATTCTATTCAACCAGCGCGAGCAGGCTTTCCTCTCAGGGTATTTCGCTGGACTGGTCACTACCAGCGGGATGCCGGGAGCGAACAACCGTCGTCGCATCGGCCTGCTTGCCGGGCAGGAATACCCGATCATGAACGAGGTAATTCTTGTCGGCTACCGCGAAGGTGCCCACCGGGTTGACCCTCAGATTGCCGTTGACTTTCGGGTGCTGGGGAACTGGTTCGATGCCGGCCAGGCTCAGGAGATCGCCGCGGACATGATGACCCTCGGCAGCGACGTGATCCTGACGATCGCCGGGGGCGGCAATCAGGGGGTGGTCTCCGCTGCGCGTGAACGGGGAACCTACGTTTTGTGGTACGACGACACCGGCTACGACGAAGCCCCGGGAATCGTGGTGGGTTCGTCTCTGGTGCGCCAGGATAACGCCACCTATCATGCTACCGTCGCGGCGATCCGGGGGGAGATCCCCTGGGGTACCGCCACGATACTGGGGGTTGCCGACGACGCGGTGGGGTTCGATCTGGAACACCCTGAGTTTCTCGCTGCGGTGCCCCCGCACCTTGTCGGAGAAATGGAGGCGATCCTTCATGAACTGCGTACCGGTCAAGTGACCCTCGAGATGCCCATCCCCGGCCAGTGAGATGGCCCTGATAGCGCGGGACCTGGTCAAAACCTATGGAAGGGTCATCGCCCTCAGGGGGGCCTCCATAACCATCACCCCCGGGGAGGTGCGTGGACTTGTCGGTGAGAACGGTGCGGGCAAGAGTACCCTGCTGCGCCTGCTGGCGGGAATGGAGTCCCCGGACTCGGGCACCGTTGACCGCAGTGACGGCTCCTGCGCGGTTGTACCCCAGTACCCGCGGATGGCCCCCTCACTGTCCGTGCTGGCCAACCTGATGGTCCAGTGGAACACCCGCACGCTCCTTCTTGACACCGCCGGCGCCCGTCGACGGGTCCAGGAACTCTTTCGGCAGTTCGATATTTCTCTGGACCTCTTCAAGTCCGCCGGAGAGCTGAACGGGACGGAGGTTCGTTTCGCCGCGATCCTGGCCGCCCTGATGCACCGGCCGGAATACCTCATCCTGGATGAACCGACAGTGGGGCTGGCCGGAACGGATCAGGAGCGGGTGCTGGCAACTGTCAGCGCTCTGCGGGATGCCGGGGTGGGTATTCTGTTCATCTCCCACGACCTGGGAGAGATCTGCCGTACCGCCGACAGGATTTCGACGATCACCGCAGGAGTTACCGGTGCGGTGATCGCTTCGCCCGTGGACCCGTCGGTGCTGGCAGAACGATTGTTCGGCAAAGCACCTGCCCCCGAGGCTGCTCCGGGGGTTCCCCCGTTCTCACCACCAGAGTTCATTTCGACGGGGAGCAACGGCTGCGCCACCACCTCGGATGCGCACGGGCTCGTGCTGGAGGAGGTCTCGCTGCAGGACGAGAGATCAGGACGGTCCCTGGGGCCAATTTCCTTCACAGCGGAACGCGGGTGTATCACCGCCATCACCGGAGTGCGCGAGGCCGGGCTGGACCTCCTGGAGGACTATTTCAGCGGACGATGCACCCTGCTCTCCGGTGCGGTGAGAGTATCCTCGGACCGCCTCCCCGCCAGACTTGATCCGGTGCTGCTGCGGCGGCGCCGGGTAGCCTACGTCCCCTCGGACCGCTTTGAACGCGCCGCCGCCCTGGAGGGAAGTGTGGAAGAAAACGCCACCGTGACGGAGCGGAACGCGATTCACCCTCGGGGGATCCGGCTGCCCGCGGGAGTACGCGCAGTCACCACCCGTCTGCTGGATCGGTTCGGCATCCATACCGAGTGGCACCTGCCGCTGGGTTCCCTCTCCGGAGGGACGATCCAGAAACTGATTCTCTCCCGGGAGCTGGACACCAGCCCGGACGTCTGCATACTCGCCGAGCCGACAGCGGGACTGGATCTGCAGAGTCAGCTCAGCCTCCGGGGCATTCTGCTGGACGTGGCCCGACGGGGTGCCTCCGTCCTGATCCTCAGCTCCAGCATCGACGCGGTGACTCGCTTCGCCGGGAAGGTGGTGGTCCTGCACGGAGGCACGGTACAGGGAACCTTTACCGGTGACCGCCGAGACCTCATCGCCCGGGCGTTTGCCGGACTGGAGACGGTCCGATGAGCCTGCGCCCGCACACCACCCGCGGGGGGACATTCCTGGCTGTGGTAGCGGCGCTGTTTACCGTGGTGGTGGCAATTCTTATCTCCTCACCCCGACCACTGGCAACAATCGCCGTATTTCTCTCCGGCCCCTGGAGCAACCGATTCGCCCTTGGCAACTTCCTCTCCCGGGCTGCCCTGCTCTGTATCACCGGAGCGGGAGTGGTGATCGCCTTTCGCGCGGGGACGTTCAACCTGGGAGGAGAGGGTCAGACATACCTCGGCGCCCTGGTGGCGTCGGTGGTCATCACCGGGGTCAACCCGGTGGTCTACCGCGGTTTCGTTCCCGTCTTCCTGGCGGTTGCAGCAGCGGTGGGTGCCGGAGCGTTGCTGGCGGGACTATCCGGCTGGCTGCGCCACCGCACCGGTGCTGACGAACTGATAACCAGCTTCCTCCTCTCGGCAGCTGCGATTCCCGTGGTAGACTACCTGATCAGCGGCCCCCTGAAGGACCCCGGCAGCAACCTGCTGGCAACCCCGATGATCCCTGAAGCGTTCCGGTTGACCCGGATACTGCCACCCTCGGCGCTGAACATCACCTTCATCTGGGCACTCCTGGTAGTCCTGGTCCTCTGGTTTCTCCTCAACTGGACCCTTTTCGGGTACGAACTGCGCATTACCGGGTACAACCGCGACCTGGCCCGCTTCTCGGGGATCCCCCTGGGAATATACACAACGGTGCCGATGGCCCTTTCCGGAGCCCTTCACGGCCTCGCCGGGGCGGCACTGGTTCTGGGGGTGCACCATCGCAGTATCCAGGGGTTTTCCGGTGGTCTGGGCTGGAATGGAATAGCCGTTGCCCTTATCGCCCGGAACTCACCGGCGCTGGTGATACCGGCGGCGCTGTTTTTCGCGCTCCTCGACGCAGGTTCCCGGGCTGCGGTAGTCCACAGCCAGGCAACCTGGGAGCTGGGGTCGCTGATCCAGGGGGTGGTCTTTCTCTTTGTCACCGCGCGGCTCCTGCGCACCGCAACGGGGAGAGCCGCATGATTGGACAGATCCTGCAAAGCAGCAGCCTGCTACTACTGATCGCCCTGGGAGGGCTGGTCTCGGAGCGCAGCGGCATTCTGAACATCGGCCTGGAGGGGTTCATTACCGTGGGGGCATTTGTGGCAATCGCCCTGCGGGTATCCGGGGTGCCCCCAGTGGCGGCGCTGGCCCTGACCGCGCTGGCGGGGTTGCTGCCGGCGCTCTTGTTCGGCCTCTTTGCGCTGCGCTGGGACGCCAACCCCTTCATCGTGGGGCTGGCGATAAACCTGCTGGCCGCCGGGGTCACCCCTCTTATGTCGGAAGTGTTTTTCGGTACTCGAGGGTCTATCCGCTTGAGCGGTGGCGGCGGTGTTGGAATATGGTCGGTATCGGTCACGGCGGTGGTAGCCCTTGCTGTGGTCCATGCCGGACTCTATAGAACCCTCCCGGGGTTGCGGTTGCGTATCGCCGGAGAGCAACCGGAGTGGTTGCGCGCCCATGGCGCCGGGGTGAGGCGGTATCAGTTGCTGGGACTGCTGGTGAGTGGAGTCACCGCCTCCATTGCCGGGGGACTGCTCTCGCTGCGCATCGGAGCGTACCTGCCCAATGTCAGCGCCGGGCGGGGGTGGATCGCCCTGGTGATCATCTACCTCGGGTACCGCAAACCCCTGGGAGTTGGCGCTGCAGCACTCTTCTTTGGCCTGGTAGAGGCGATGGCGGTACGCGCTCAGGCTGTTGTGGCGGTTCCGCCGACGGTGTTGCTTGCCCTGCCCTATGTGGTGACGGTGTTTGCCTTCGTCAGCTACTCGGCGTGGCGCCGACTTCATCAACAAGAACCGAGGTAAAACCGGAACCGGCCAGCTCTTCAATAGCGGTGCGATGCCGCTGCTGCAGCGCGGCGATATGGACAGCACCCTGGTGCATCCGCTGCCGCGGCGCCGCCAGGTTCAAATTACCCGGGGTGCCCTGGGAGGTTCGCTGTGCCAGCGCTTCGGCGACCTCCGGGATCGGCTGCTGGGCGTATTCTCTGGCGGCACGCAGGTACGCCTCACGAAATGGGAGCCCCTCCCGTACCAGCTGGTAGGCGTAGTCCGTGGCGAACACTTCCCGGTTAAGAGCTGCTGCCATGGCGTCGCGCTGCGGTTCAAGTTCACGAATGAGCACACCCGAGACCAGCAGCTCTTCCCGCAGCGCTTCCAGCGAACGCAGCAGCGGTTCCTTCGTATCCTGAAGATCCCGGTTGTACCCCGAAGGAAGACCCCGCACAACCCCGCGACATTGCGTCGCCCACCCCTCCAGGACAGCCGCCCGGGAGCGCATCAGCTCCAGAACATCGGGGTTGCGTTTCTGCGGCATGATACTGGAACCACTGCACAGCTGCGCCGGCAAACGCACGTAGCCGACCTCAGGCAACGAATAGAGGATGAGGTCCTGGGCCATCCGGCCCAGGGTGGCGGCGACCCCGGCAAGGGTACCCACGATCACCCCATCCAGGCTGCCCCGGGAGTGCTGAACCGCAAGGACGTTGTTCTGCACTTCCTGGAAGCCAAGGAGGTCCGAGACCAGCTGCCGGTTCAACGGAAGGGGGACGCCGTAGCTGGCGGCGGAACCCAGGGGACTGCGGTCATTGAGTCTGGCTGCGGTGAGCAGCATGTCCAGGTCGTCCAGGAGCTGTTCCGCCCAGGACGCCAGCCACAGGCCGAAGGTAGAGAGCATTGCGATCTGCAGGTGCGTCCGGCCGGGCATCACCGTCTCCCGCTCCGCTTCAGCCCGGTCCAGAAGAAGCTGAACCAGCTCGACGATGAGACCACTGTTCACCAGCAGTGCTTCCCGGGTCATGAGACGGGTAGCGGCGGTTACCTGATCGTTCCGGCTGCGGCCGGTGTGGACGCGTTTGCCCGCCTCACCGAGGCACTCTGTCAGAAGGTTTTCAAGGACGGTGTGACAGTCCTCGTCGCTGCGGGAGATCCCGATCTCGCCCCGGCGTCCCCGCCGGGCAATGTCCCGGAGTTCCC